>JBEAMN010000146.1:0-24335 GCA_041165945.1 Actinomycetota bacterium | reverse complement strand
TCGTAATCTTCTTTGTCGCCTTAACCGAACGAATTCGGCGTCGGTAGATGCGGAGTTGTGCGCCCATTTTTTACTTTCGCACCGGAACCACTCGAGTGATCTGCTCATTGCCTTCACCCTCAAGAGCCTCTGCGGGCGCCTCGTTTACCGGCTTGCTCGCTGATGGCACGAAACGTGACTTGAAAGCAGCGATTGCCTCTTTGAGGGATGCAACAGTGTCATCACTTAAATCGCGCGTTTCAGCAATCACATCAAAGATTGCCTTCCGCTCAGTTCCGATGAAATCAAGGAACTCGCTCTCGAATCGACGGATATCTTGGACGGGAATCTCATCGAGTTGTCCGGTGGTGCCTGCCCAAATGGATGCCGCCTGGCGCTCGACTGAAAATGGCGAGTACTGACCTTGCTTTAGCAACTCAACCATTCGTGAACCACGCTCAAGTTGCGCCTTTGATGCAGCATCAAGGTCGGAACCGAAAGCAGCGAAAGCTTCAAGTTCGCGGAACTGCGCGAGGTCTAGACGCAAACGTCCAGCAATCTTCTTGATTGCTTTGGTCTGTGCCGAACCACCTACGCGCGATACCGAGATACCGACGTTGATTGCTGGTCGAACACCTGCGTTGAAGAGGTCAGTTTCAAGGAAGCACTGTCCATCGGTAATAGAGATGACGTTTGTCGGGATGAACGCAGAGACGTCATTACCCTTCGTCTCGATGATGGGAAGGCCAGTCATCGAACCGCCACCCATTTCGTCCGAGAGCTTCGCACAACGCTCGAGTAGACGTGAGTGTAAGTAGAAGACATCTCCTGGGTATGCCTCGCGGCCTGGTGGACGACGTAGCAAGAGAGAGACTGAACGATATGCCTCAGCTTGCTTGGAAAGATCATCAAAGATGATCAATACATGCTCGCCCTTGTACATCCAATGCTGTCCGATTGCAGAACCGGTATACGGCGCAAGATATTTAAATCCTGCTGGATCAGATGCAGGTGAAGCGACGATAGTTGTGTATTCAAGTGCGCCAGCCTCTTCAAGAGCTGCGCGCACCGAAGCGATGGTCGAACCCTTTTGTCCGATTGCAACATAAATACATTTAACTTGCTTCTTTGGATCTCCAGATTTCCAATTTTCACGCTGATTGATGATTGTGTCGATGGCGATCGCAGTCTTTCCAGTCTGACGGTCACCAATGATCAACTGGCGTTGACCGCGCCCGATCGCAGTCATCGCATCAATTGCTTTAATTCCAGTTTGCATGGGCTCTTTAACAGGTTGACGTTGCACAACTGAAGGGGCCTGTAACTCAAGAGCGCGGCGCCCTTCTTCGGCGATTGGACCTTTACCGTCAATTGGACGACCGAGTGGGTCAACAACGCGACCGAGGAAGCCATTACCCACGGGAACAGAGAGAATCTCACCGGTGCGACGGACAGTTGTTCCCTCTTCAATACCGGTGTACTCGCCGAGGATAACCACACCAATCTCGCGAACATCGAGGTTGAGAGCTAGACCGAGAGTTCCGTTCTCAAATTGCAACAGCTCATTAGTCATCGTCGAAGGAAGACCTTCAATACGAGCGATTCCATCACCTGCCTCGACAACGACGCCTGTCTCTTCGCGAGTAGCGCCACCTGGTTCAAAACTCTTTACGAATTTCGCCAGGGCATCACGAATCTCCTCGGGGTGGATCGTGAGTTCGGCCATCTTCTTCTCCTTCTACTGGTTCTTCTGGTTACTTCTGGTTACTTCTGGATCTCTTCTTCTTTTTACTTCTCTCTAACTACTCGTCAACGTTCGACCAGCGTGAGCAAGGCGTCGGGCGATAGTGCCGTCAACCATGTCATCATCAAATTGCACTTCGATACCACCAATCACTGATGGATCGACTGTTAAATCAAGTGAAACATCGCGTCCCAACTCTTTACCTAGGCTGGAACGTAGTCGATCGCTCTGATTGGAGGTAAGAGCAATTGCGCTACGTACGTGAACGACTGTCTTCTTTCGACGAGCGCCCGCAACATTCGCACTCTCTTCGAGGGCGGCTATGTAGTGGCGACCTCGCAAGTTTCGTGCAATCGCTAATGCAATACGCAAAGTTGCAGGAGAGACCTTCTGTGAGAAGAGATCTGATACGAGGGAATCGATTGCCCGTCCACCCATCAGCGCACCAGATAACTCTCTAGCGCCACTTAATGCGTGGGCAATTCCCATCAGCTCCACATCTACCCCGTCAACTGCTCCTGCCTCTACTTCAATTGCAATCACTTCAAGTCCAGCAGGTAAATCTGAGGGGCTGGACCATCGCTCACTCACACCACTCTTGATTATTGCCAAGGATGAAGTGGTTAAGGTCTTGGCAAAGAGATCATCAACTAATGCGCTCTTGCTTGCACTCTCACGAGTGGGATCGGTGAGGGCACGTCGAAGTGGAAGCGAAGAATCAAGAACCTGGATTGCTGCGAACAAATCCTGGGAGATCCGCCCCGCCTCATCACCCGAAGGGTTGCCCGCAACGCCACGAAGCGCGGTTAACGCTTGGCGGCTTGCGCCCTTCATTTCAAGTGCCATTTCAATTCACTCCCGGAAAGTTCTCTTACTTCTTTTGGCTTTCGAGCTCGTCCAAGAATCTATCGACGATGCGCGATTGACGCGCCTGATCATCGAGAGATTCGCCGACGATTCGATTGGCTAGCTCAATAGCAAGTGCTCCCACTTCATTTCGAAGCGAAACCACTGCAGCAGTACGTTCTGCTTCGATTGCAGCAGAGGCTGCAGCGGTGATTCGCGCTGCCTCCTCTTGAGCCTTAGCTCGCATCTGCTCGAGCAGCGCCGCACCTTCAACGCGAGCGCTCTCGCGAATTGCCTGAGCTTCGCCTCGTGCCGAGTTCAATTGTGATTGATACTCAGTAAGAGCTGCCTGGGCTTCACGTTGCGCACGCTCAGCCTTTTCGATTCCACCTTGAATGGCTTCGGTCCGAGCGGCAAATGCGCGCTCGAACATCGGCACCACTTTGGAGCGGAGGACCAAAAAGAGCAGAGTGAATGCGATGAAACCAACGATGATTTCCGCAGTATGCGGAACCAATGGATTGATTTCTTCTCCGGCGGCTAATGTGATCATGATTTTAGAGAACGAACGCTAGGACCAGACCGAAGAGTGCAAGCGCTTCAGCCAACGCGAAGCCAAGGAATGCAATCGGCTGGAGCACGCTACGTGCCTCAGGTTGACGTGCTACACCATTGATGTACGCAGCGAAGATAAGTCCGGTTGCGATACCAGGACCAATTGCTGCAAGGCCGAAACCGACCAGGTTGAGTGTGCCTTCCATGTTGTTACCTTTTCTACCTTTCGTTCTTTTCGATAGGACGGGCGCCCTATCGTTGATACAAAATCTCTCTCGTGCTCTCTCTAGTGCTCATCCGCCAGCGCTCCCGCGATGTAAAGCGCTGAGAGCAAAGTGAATATGTAGGCCTGCAGGCACTGAACCATAAATTCGAAGAAGGTCAGCACGATGCCGATGAAGAAAGCAAACGGACTGATTAGCTTCAGCCCAATCACTCCTTGAAGTAAGTGCTCTCCACCCAAAATGAAGACCAATAACAGCAAGTGGCCAGCAAACATATTGGCAAAGAGACGGAGTGAGAGGGTTAGTGGCCGCACAAGGAAGAAGGTGAGAAGTTCAAGAGGAGTGATGAGAATGTATGCCGCTTTTGGAACGCCCGGCATGAACATAATCTCTTTGATGTATTTAAATGCGCCTTGCTTTCGAACTCCTACATAGTGGAAGACGAAAAAGGTGATGATCGCTAAGACATATGGGAAGCTCACGCGAGACATCGTTGGAAATTGCAACATTGGAACGATGCCAAAAATGTTATTCACCAAAATGAAGGTGAAGAGCGTGAAGAGGTAAGGGACAAAGCGCATGAATTCATGGCCGATGACATCTTTTGCAAGATTGTCGCGGACAAAGCCGTAAACGCTCTCCCCCGCATATTGGAGCTTGGAGGGCACTACCGCAGCCTTACGTGCGGCGAGAATGAAGAATGTGGAGATAAGAATTACTGAAAGAAAAACTAAGAAGATTGGTTTGGTTGTGAAAGCGTTGTCACCAAATATTGGCGGGAGCACGAAATCTTTTGCGCTAGGAGGCTTGAAGCCTTCTCCTTCAGTAGCTAACCGAATCACTCGCTACCCATTCCTTCCATTACTGGCCACCACTAGTCGCTGATCACCGTGCTTCGCGCCAAACCCTATGGGGAAATTGCCATTTGCGCGAAATCACTCGGGGCCTAAACCCCTAGCGCCGCCCGTATCGGAGCCAGACCAGGTAGATAGATGAACCCATTCCGACTAAGAGGCCGATGAGCACCACAAATGAGGTTCCAAGCCATCGATCGATGAGCCATCCAATCCCACCCCATACAATTTGCCCGGAGATGAGATAGCCCAGAATTGACCAGAGCGCACTCTCTTCACCGCGACTGCTCCTGGCTTTGCGAGGGGGTTCAGTCATCTTCCCTGCCTCTCTTCCACCATGGCTTGAGCCTATTACTTGAGCCTATTACAGGTGGAGCAACCGTCGATAGGCGAGCATCTCGCCGACCAGCCAGCCCGCTGCTGTGGCGAAGGCAACACCGGCAAACCATGGCCGATCGATTGATGTTCGTGAGAGCGCAATCATAAATCCCGCCATTCCGATGAGTTTGGTCAAGAAGCTCAAAGCCACAAAAGCGAAGGTAAGGCGCGGATCAAGAGTACGCGTCGTCGCAGCAATAATGAGATGGATGATGAAGAAAAGAAGAACGACAATCAGAGCTGCAAGTCCAGCAAAGAAACCTCTGCTTCCTGCTACAACGGTTGCAAGTACCGTTCCGATAACTCCGATGATAAGTGCAGGAGTTATTGCACCTTTAAGAAATAGCGCCGGGTAATTAATCACTTGAGTGCGGATTCAGGTTTTATAGGTTTGAGAGTGAGGACGAGAATCGGCACGAAGAGTGCAAGTGACAGGAGTAAGTTAATGCGCCACGAGATAAATGCTGATGCAGATACAGGTGCTGCCACAAGTAAGGTCCAGAGATACATCATGAAGGTTGCACTTCGTTGCGAATGTCCACGAGCTAACAAGCGATGATGAAGGTGTCCCATATCTGGTGCGAATGGTGAACGACCAGCGCGCGTTCTACGGATAATTGCAAGAAGCAGATCAATTAACGGAATCGCAAGCACTGCAAATGGGAGAAGAAGCGGGACAAGAGTTGGAGCCAAATTCTGAGAAGCGATTGCATTTGCATCAATCTGACCCGTAAGAGTGATAGCGGCAACTCCGAGAAGTAAACCAAGGAGCATCGAGCCAGAATCCCCCATGAAGATTCGTGCGGGATAGAAATTGTGCGGAAGGAACCCCAGGCAAGCACCGAGCATGATTGCGGTAAGCAAAGATGGAGCGCCTGCTCGATCAAAGTTATAAACGACAGATAAAAGATATGCGAAAGCGAAGAATGAGCCTGCAGCGATGGCAACAATCCCTGCGGCAAGTCCATCTAAACCATCGATGAAGTTCACCGCATTAATCGTGACAAGGATGATGAGAATGGTGACTAGTTGTCCTAACGAGGTGGGCAACATCGTCACTCCATTAAGTGGCAACCAGAGGAGTTGCACGCCAAAGTTAACCAGGATTGCGGCTGCGAGAGTTTGACCGGCTAATTTTGTTATGGCATCTAAGCCCCACTTGTCATCAATCACTCCAAGAAGGCAAATAACTGTCGCTGCGATGCAGATTCCCCTGATCTGTTGATCCTGAAGGAATGCCTTACTTAATAATTTCAATTGCGACGCAATCAGAATTCCCAGAATGATGGCGAGCCAGATGGCAATCCCACCCCACCGCGGCGTCACTTCTTTATGTACATCCCGAGAGCGGACAGTTGCGACTGCACCAAATCTAATCGCCAAACTTCGCGCAATTGGCGTTAAAAGATAGACAAATATTCCTGTGATTAAGAGCGCTAGAAGATGCTCACGCATTAGTTTTCAGGGTAAACAGGAAAGCGTCTGCACAATTCCTTTACCTCGCCAGATATCTTCGCTGCCGCAGTTGGCTCCTTGATGGCTCGAGCTATGAGTGAGGCGATTGTTCGCATCTCGCCGACTCCCATTCCTTGAGTCGTAACCGAAGGACTTCCCACGCGAATACCGCTAGTGATAGAGGGAGGTTGCGGATCAAAAGGAATCGAGTTCTTGTTGAGCGTGATGCCAGCGCTACCGCAGCGCTCATCGGCCTCTTTACCTGTCACACCTAGAGCGTGGACATCAATCAACGCCAAGTGCGTTTCCGTTCCGCCAGATACTGCGCGCATTCCTTCATCCACTAGACCAGCGGCGAGTGCTTGCGCATTACGAATGACATCTTTCGCATATCTCTGGTAGCTCGGCTGTAGACACTCCTTAAGTGCGACCGCTTTCGCCGCGACTGCACTCATGATGGGTCCGCCCTGCATTCCTGGGAAGACTGCCTTATCGATAGCGGCGCCATGTTCAGCTTTTGCCAAAATCATGCCACCACGTGGACCACGTAACACTTTATGAGTAGTAAATGAGACGACATCTGCATAGGGAACCGGTGAGGGGATCGCTTTACCTGCGACGAGTCCGATGAAGTGTGCGGCATCGACCCACATTATTGCCCCAACTTCATCGCAAATTTCACGAACCCGTTTGAAATCAATCAAACTGGGATAGGCCGTTGCACCACTGCAAATCATCTTTGGTTTATGTTTGATGGCAAGATCTCGTAACTCGTCATAATCGATAAGTTCAGTATCTTGTCGAACTCCATATGACTCGACGTTAAACCACTTGCCAGAGAAATTTACTTTTGAACCATGGGTCAAGTGCCCACCATGAGGTAGCGACATTGCTAAAACGGTGTCACCAGGTTTTGTGAAGGCTTGATAGACCGCGATATTTGCGCTCGCTCCCGAGTGGGGCTGCAAGTTGGCATGATCCGCGCCAAACAATTCTTTGGCTCGCGCAATTGCCAACTCTTCGACCTTATCTACCTCTTCACATCCGCCGTAATATCGCTTGCCTGGATACCCTTCGGCATATTTATTTGAGAGGGTCGAGCCCAGCGCAGCAAGGACAGCAGGTGAGGTGAAGTTCTCGCTGGCAATCAGTTGTAAGCCATTTCGCTCGCGCTCCAGTTCCGAGATGAGCATTGCCGCTACTTCGGGATCTTGGGATTCCAGCGCTTCATAACTGGCTCCGTAATACTTGGCGCTCAACGGACCCTCCCTACTCTCTTTACTCGCTTACTGGTTCTCATTTACAGAGTCGAAAATCTATCCCACATCTTGGCTTATCTCAGGGCAAGCCTGGCGAAGGCTCGCGAAATCGATATCTCCCTGGCGAACCACCAGAGGCCTGTTCACTGTGCAATCCACCACAGTGCTCTGCGCTTGGGCTGGGATCTCACCGCCATCGAAGATCAAATCTAAGTTTGAACCAAAGACCTCATTAATAAGTATCGGCTGAGCAAAAGGTGTGCGACCAGTAAGTGCTGCTCCAGCCACTACAAGAGGACCTGTCTCATTGAGAAGACGGATTGCAAAATCATGGTTGGGCACGCGTACAGCAACTTGATCAAGTAAACGCTCATCACCCAAGTCCCACGTCAGGGCGGGATGAGGAGATAGATAAAGGGTCAACATTCCTGGCCAGAACGTGGAGATTAATTGGTGGGCGGCAGCTGAGATGTCTCGCGTGATGCCAACAATTCGACTCTTATCTCCAATCATTACCGATGCTGCCTGGCCTGCTGGATCGTTGCGCAATAAGTGAAGTGCGCTGACTGCCATGCGATTGAATGCATCAGCAGCAAATATGTATCCGCTATCGATTGGCATGGCAATCACATTGCCGGATCGAATCTCTCGAAGCGCGCGGTCTATCGCTGCGGGATTTGTGATGTCAACTAACTCTGCCATTACTTTCTTACCCCGCTGCTAAAACGTGGACGTTTGTTCAAATCATAGTGAAGTTCGATTTTCGTGAAAGATTCCCCGAGAATCTCGCGGATTTGCTCGCCTTGCTCCTCATGATGCTCGATAGCCAGCAGCCCACCGCTCTTCAATGATCGCGCAGCCGCTTCCACAAACAGCATTGGAATCTCCAATCCAGATGTGCCGCCAAATAGCGCACCATGAGGCTCAAAGGCGCTGACTTCATGAGGTAAGGAGTGTGTATTGGGAATGTATGGCGGGTTGGCGATTACCACATCAAAGTGTCCGGGACGAGAAAAATCAATCACATCCAAGTGGAGGACTTCGATATTTGTATTTAGTGCAATGACATTTTTTTGAAGCCATTCAAGTGCTAGAGCATCTTTCTCAAGTGCCGTGACTGATGCTCCAGAGAGTTCACTGGCGATTGCAATTGCTAGCGCTCCCGAGCCAGCCCCAATGTCCAGAACTTTAACAACTCCAGGATTTTCTACTCTTTCAAGAACGAGTTCTACCAATAATTCACTTTCCGGTCTGGGTATCAATACTCCTGGACCTACGTGGAGGGTAAGGGTGCGAAAATAGGAACGCCCGGTGATGTATTGGATGGGTTCACTATTTTTTCGGCGCGCAATCCACTGGCGAAATTCATCTGCTTGCCCATTAGTAATTGCATCTGCAAATCTCACCTGAGTTCGAGTAAGTCCGGTTGCTTCTGAGAGAAGTAGTTGCGAATCAAGTTCAGGATTTTCGCTGGTGGCGAGTAACTGTTGCGCTGCCCAATCCAATAATTCTCGAGCACTTGCCATATCGTTAACCAGCGGCAAGTCGGCTTGCCTTGTCCGCATCAATCAAGGCTTGAATCACCGGATCCAATTCGCCATCAAGGACCACATTGAGATTATTAGATTTGAAATTTACTCGGTGATCACTTAGTCGATTCTCTGGAAAGTTGTAGGTACGAATTCGTTCGCTGCGATCTACTGTGCGAACCTGGCTCTTACGTTCGGCTGCAGCGGCCGCCTCTTGAGCCTCGACTGCAGCGGCAAGCAATCGTGCGCGCAAGATTCGCAGCGCTGACTCTTTATTCTGAAGTTGGCTCTTCTCGTTCTGGCAGGAAACGACGATGCCGGTCGGAATGTGGGTAAGCCGGACCGCGCTATCGGTGGTATTGACGCTCTGACCACCAGGGCCACTCGAGCGATAGACATCAACGCGCACATCATTCATATTTAATTCCACGTCGATCTCATCTGCCTCGGGAAGGACTAGAACTCCGGCAGCTGATGTGTGGATTCTCCCCTGCGATTCTGTCTCGGGGACGCGCTGAACGCGGTGGACTCCACCTTCGAACTTCAACTTCGCATAGGGAGCGCGTCCTGGTTCAGGAACTCCCTTGCTCTTGATGGCGATAGAGACATCTTTATATCCGCCTAAATCACTTTCGGTGGCATCGATGATTTCTGCCTTCCACCCTTGAGTTTCGGCATAGCGAAGATACATACGAAGGAGATCTCCTGCAAAGAGCGCAGATTCCTCTCCCCCTGCACCTGCTTTGATTTCGACAATCACATCCCGATCATCATTGGGATCGCGTGGAAGCAACAACTCTTCAAGGGCCTTTGCTGCAATTGCCTCACCCTCTTCGAGCGCTGGGATTTCTCCAGCGAATGAAGGATCCTCTTGTGCTAAATCACGCGCTGCAAGCAGATCATCATTTGCCGCGCGCCACCTTTTATATCCAGCGACAATCGGTCCAAGTTGCGCATAACGCTTGCCTAGTTGGCGAGCTTTTCCGCTGTCACCATGAATTGCAGGGTCTGCTAATTGCGCTTCGATGGTTGCATGCTCAGCAACAAGATCGTCTGCACTTGCAAACCGTTCGTTGGCTGACATCTGGCCCCTCCAATTAAAAAACCGCACCCGCCTGTCTAGACAGGCGAAGGTGCGGTCTTTGCAAAGTTACTTTTTGTTAGCTGATTTCTTCAAACGCTCTTCGAAACGAGCGACGCGTCCACCAGTGTCGAGGATGCGCTGCTTGCCGGTGTAGAAGGGATGGCAAACCGAACAGACATCAACGGAAATCGCACCGTTCTTGGCAGTTGAGCGGGTAGTGAATGTTGCGCCACATGAGCAGGAGACGGTTGTCTCTACATACTCTGGATGAATCTCAGCCTTCATTATTTTTGCTCCATTTCATTTTCGCTGGATCAAGTGGGTTTTGGCCTCACTTGGGAACCAGCAACTTTTGGGCTCGCTTAGGTGGATAAGAGTACCGAGGAGTTCTCGCAAGGGCTAATCCCCTTATTTATCGCCCTCAGCACCTGGTCCAACAGTGGTCTTCTGGACCTGCATTAAGAATTCCACATTGGATTTGGTCCCCTTCATCTTCTCAAGGAGAAGTTCGAGAGCCTGTTGCGGATCAAGTGCGTGGAGGACTCGGCGAAGTTTCCAGACGATGTTTAACTCTTCAGCCCCCATGAGAATCTCTTCTTTACGAGTACCGGAAGCATCGACGTCAACCGCCGGGAAGATTCGCTTGTCTGCCATGCGGCGATCGAGCTTAAGCTCCATATTTCCAGTTCCTTTAAATTCTTCGAAGATAACTTCATCCATACGAGAACCTGTATCGATAAGAGCGGTTGCAAGAATTGTTAAGGAACCACCATCTTCAATGTTTCGTGCAGCTCCAAAGAACTTCTTCGGCGGATAGAGCGCTGCTGAATCAACGCCACCCGAGAGGATTCGCCCACTGGCAGGGGCTGCAATGTTGTATGCACGACCAAGACGTGTGATGGAGTCGAGGAGAACTACAACATCATGGCCTAATTCGACCAAACGTTTTGCACGTTCGATTGCTAGCTCGGCCACCATCGTGTGATCTTCTGCTGGTCGATCGAAGGTAGAGGAGATGACCTCGCCCTTGACCGAACGTTGCATATCGGTCACTTCTTCAGGGCGCTCATCAACAAGAACGACCATGAGATGGCACTCAGGATTATTTGTCGTGATGGCATTGGCGATTGATTGCAAAACCATGGTCTTACCTGCTTTTGGCGGCGAGACGATCAATCCACGCTGGCCTTTACCAATTGGAGCAATGAGATCGATGACTCGAGTGGTGAGCACGTTTGGTAGCGTCTCAAGACGAAGTCGCTCTTGCGGATAAAGCGGCGTGAGCTTGGTGAACTCGACGCGATTTCGCGACTCTTCTGGATCCATTCCATTGATAGTGTCTAAACGAATCAATGCGTTGAACTTCTCGCGCCGCTCACCTTCGCGTGGCTCTCGAACCGCACCCGTGATGACATCACCTTTACGGAGCGCATATCGACGTACTTGTTGCATCGAAACATAGACATCATTTGGGCTGGGTAGATATCCGGCAGTGCGCACGAATGCATAGTTCTCAAGAATGTCGAGTAATCCACCTACGGGAATTAATACATCATCTTCGCGGATGGTCATATCGCGCTCGCCACGATCTCCGCGGTCACGGTTGCGATCTCGGCCCCGATCGTTTCGGTCACCCCGGTCACCCCGATCGCGGTCACGGTGGCGATCGCGTCGCCCGCCATCACGATCGTTACGATCGTTACGATTGCCGCGATCATTCCGATCAGAAGAGCCTTCAGAATCGCTACCAGCGGAATTATCGGCAGAGCTATCGTCATCGGAATCGGAAGAGTCAGAGGAATTGCCCTCCTCAGAACTTTGGTTTCGCCCTTGGTTACGCTCGCGACGTCGCTCTTCACGCTCTTGTTGCCGCTCTAATTGGCGCGCTTCTTTCTCTTTTGCCGCTGCCGCGCGATTTGCCGCCTGCAAATCAGCAATTGCTTGGACCAGATCACCCTTAGCCAACTTCGCAGCGCCTTCAATACCCAGTTGGGTGGCGACCTTTCGAAGTTCTGGAAGGAGCATGGCAGATAGATCGCCAGCGGGCTTTGCTTTACGAGTACTTACTTCACTCACTATGCCTCATTCATGTTGATGTAGTTTCACTGTGATTTCGCAATTCGCAATGATTGGGAAGAATTGAGAAGGAAATCAGTTAATCGCTCTATGTAAGTTCGGGGAAGAATCCCCTGGCGATGGGAGAAGGGTAACACCTCCCCTTGGGGCTAGCGCAAATCGAAAATGTGGGCCCCTTTGGCGCTCACGCCAACGATCTGACTGGTGAACGCGCCCTCCCCTGCTCGTGCAATTTCCTGAGCGTCAGCAACAGATCCATAGTGAAGGGCAAGAACTGTTGGACCAGAGCCTGAGATGAAAGCGGCGACACCGGCTTCGCGCAACGTGGTCATTAATTCATAACTCTTTGGCATCTGACTTTGTCGATAAAACTGATGGATTCGATCTTCTGTTCCCGCGAAAAGCAATTCTGGTTTTCTTGAGAGCGCCTCCACCATCAATGTGCTTCTCGAGATGTTGACTGCAGCATCAATATGAGGCACTGACTCTGGCAAAAGAGCGCGAGCCTTCTTCGTTGCAACCTCTCCTGCTTTGGTGGGAATAAATGCAATAGCCATAATTCGCAGATCTACTGGGATTGAAATCGCTCTCCCAGAACCATCTTCAACCCATGCGATGGTTGCACCACCATGAAATGCTGCTGCGACGTTATCTGGATGCCCTTCAATCTCTGTTGCCAATGCAAGCAAATCACTATCGCTGAGTCGCTCCGTTCCAGAGATTACAAGGGAACGTGCCAAAACAAGTCCACCAATAATCGCACTCGATGAAGAGCCCAGGCCTCTGCCATGAGGTATCGCATTGAGTGCGCGGAGCGCCAGGCCTCGTGGACGTCCGCCCATGTGATCGAAGGCTGCATTCATAGAGGCAACGACGAGATTCTTCTCATCTTTGCGTAAGGTCTCTGCACCTTCGCCAGCGATCTCTACATCTAGCCCTGGTTCATCAAGAACTTGTGCCGCATAACCATCGTAGATTTCCAATGCAAGACCTAGACAATCAAATCCGGCGCCAAGATTTGCACTGGTAGCAGGGACGCGAATAGTTACCGGAGTCGCACGAAAAGTTGGGCGAGAGACCATCAGGAAAGCTCCAAAACTTTAGCGGCTTGGCTGAGCGAGACAGGGATAACAATAGGGTCGGCCGAGCCTTCGAGAGCCCATTGCACATCCTTTAATCCATTGCCCGTCACCGTAATAACAATTTTCTTCTCCCGAGGAAGAGCACCTGCTGCCTTCATCTTGAGTAGACCAGCAAGGCCTGCGGCTGATGATGGTTCACAGAAGATTCCCTCACGCCCTGCAATCAAGCGATACGCGCTCAAAATCTCTTCATCGGTAACAGAATCAATACGACCCCGTGATTGATCGCGCGCAGCCTCTGCCTCTTTCCATGATGCGGGATTCCCAATGCGAATCGCCGTCGCAATCGTCTCTGGCTTCTCGACAATTGCGCCGCGAACGATTGGCGCTGCGCCTTCTGCTTGGAATCCCCACATCTGTGGCAATGATTTAGCAATCCGATCGCGATGGTATTCCTGATAACCCATCCAATATGCGGTGATATTGCCGGCATTGCCCACAGGGAGCGCATGAATATCAGGTGCGAATCCGAGCGAATCGATGATTTCAAATGCCGCGGTCTTCTGACCTTGAAGACGATAAGGATTAACCGAGTTCACTAGTGCGACCGGATAATTCTCTGCTAATTGCCGAGCAAGAGTGAGGCAATCGTCGAAGTTGCCATCGACTTGTAGCAACTTTGCGCCATGGATTACAGCTTGCGCTAACTTGCCCATCGCAATCTTTCCTTGTGGAACCAATACCGCAGGAATCATCCCTGCTTTTGTCGCATAAGCGGCTGCGCTAGCACTGGTATTACCCGTTGATGCGCAGACCACAACTTTGGCGCCATCTTCTGCTGCTTTGCTCATCGCCATCGTCATGCCGCGATCTTTGAAAGAACCAGTTGGATTTGAACCTTCTACCTTGACCCACACCTCTCCATCCAACATCTCCGAGAGGACACAGGCATACACAAGTGGAGTGCCCCCCTCATTGAGAGTGACTATCGGAGTCTGTGCAGAAACTGGAAGGCGATGGCGATACTCATTAATAACTCCACGCCAGGGTCGCGCTTGTTTCTTTCCAAACATTAGAAGTTGCCACCTTCGACTCGAATAACGCTCTCGACTGAGCGAACGGTATCTAACTTTCGCAAGCCTTCCACTGTCTCAGCGAGCGCGGCATCAGATGCGGTGTGTGTGACCACAATCAACTCTGCTTGCGCGCCGCGACCATCCTGACGAACTGTTTGGATCGAGACTGAATGTGAAGAGAAGACATTTGCTACCGATGCGAGTACACCTGGACGATCGTTGACATTGAGGCGAATCAAGTAGCGGGTAAGCGTCTGCCCCATTGGCGCAATCTCACGTTCGGCGTAAGTACTCTCTTGTGGTCCCAAGCCACCAATTACTTTGTGGCGCGCGACTGCTACTAAATCGCCCAACACGGCAGAGGCGGTAGGAGCGCCCCCTGCACCACGTCCATAGAACATTAACTCGCCGGCAGCTTCTGCTTCAACGAAGACTGCATTAAAGGAATCTCGAACTGCTGCGAGTGGGTGTGCATTGGGAATGAGAGCCGGATGTACTCGCACTGCAATTTTCCCATCGCGAGTCAGCTCTGCGATTGCTAGTAATTTCACTACATGTTCCATCTCAGCAGCAATACGAACGATGTCTGGTGTGATTTCAGAGATTCCCTCTCGATAAACATCGCTACCACTTACTCGAGAGTGGAACGCTAGGCTCGCAAGTATCGATGCTTTAGCTGCTGCGTCGAAACCCTCGACATCTGCAGTGGGATCTGCCTCTGCATAACCAAGCGACTGCGCCTCTTTGAGAGCAGCCTCAAAAGAGATTCCATGGTTAGACATCTGACTAAGAATGAAATTTGTAGTTCCATTCACAATGCCCATCACACGAGCAACATGATCTCCAGCGAGTGAGTCGCGCAGTGGACGAATAATTGGGATAGCACCAGCAACCGCTGCTTCGAAATATAGGTCGACATTATTCTTTGCCGCTGCCTCGAATAACTCACCACCATGTTGAGCCAATAACGCTTTATTAGCGGTCACCACTGATTTGCCAGAATTTAAAGCGTCAAGAATGAGAGTGCGCGCTGGTTCAATGCCACCTATTACCTCGATGACGACATCTATAGCAGGGTCGGTCACTAATGCATGGGCATCTGTTGTGACTTTTACGCCAGCTCGTTCGAGTTCAGGTCGTGTTTTCTTGCCATCATTGACGGCAACAGCAACTAATTTCAGTTCCGCTCCCGCACGCGCCGCCAGGTCATCATGGCCCGCAACTAGCTGGGCAGCGACATTACTTCCCACTGATCCTGCGCCGAGCAGGGCGATAGCGATGCAATCGCGTGCTGACCGGCTTTCCATTGTCTAACTCTCCCACATTAAGGGGCTACCTCGAGGAATCCGAGCGGCTATCCCTCTTCAAGGGCGAGCAAATCTGAGATTTTCTCGCGGCGAATAATGGTCTTTGCCACACCATCGCGAACGGCGATCACGGGTGGTCGGAGAATATGGTTGTAATTACTTGCCATGCTTCTGCCGTAAGCGCCCGTTGCCGGTATAGCCAATACATCTCCAGGAACGATGTCACTGGGTAGCGCGATGTCACGAATGACGATATCCCCAGTCTCGCAATGTTTACCAACTACACGAGATGGTGCAGTCGGAGCATTAGAGATTCGATTGGCTAACAGTGCGGTGTGCTCAGCGCCATACAGGGATGGCCGAATGTTATCGCTCATGCCGCCATCGACGGAGATGTATGTGCGGGTTTTGCCATCCTCTAAAACCACATCTTTAACTGTGCCTACTTCATACAACGTCACCATCGCAGGACCAGCTATTGCTCGACCTGGTTCGATTGCGATGGTCGGCATCGCGATCTCGTTCTTCTCACATTGTGCAACAAGTGCCTCGTGAATCTTCTGGAGTACATGATGAATATCCATCGGGTCATCTAAATCTGTATATGCGATTCCGAAGCCGCCACCAAAATTTAAGTGATGAAGTTCGACACCGTGAGACTTTTTTACTTCTGCGATAAATTTGATGAGGCGCTCGATTGCGAGTATGAACCCAGAATCATCAAAGATCTGTGAACCAATATGGCAATGTACGCCTTCAAGAATGAGGTGCTCTCTATTAATAGCAGTTACCGCTGCAAGCATTGCAGCGCCACTTGCAATAGAGAAACCAAATTTCACATCTTCATGCGCCGTCGCAATAGATTCATGAGTGTGCGCCGAAATCCCAGGAGTGAGTCGGAGGAGGATTGCTTGCCTTTTCCCCAGGCGCCCAGCGATTGAATTGATACGATCAAGTTCAATAAGTGAATCGGCAACGATGTACCGCACTCCTACTTGTATAGCCTCTTCAATTTCCGCCACTGACTTGTTATTTCCATGAACTTCAATTCGATTCGGTGGGAAATTGGCAGCTAGCGCCACGGCAAGCTCTCCCCCCGTGCACACATCAAGGTTGACTCCATCTGCTTCAAGCCATTTACATGTTGCAACAGAGGTGAAGGCCTTACTCGCGTAGTAGACCTCGGCATCAGCTCCAAAGAACTTATGGGTTGCATCGCGAAAGGTTTCTGCCCGAGCGCGGAAATCTGATTCATCCAAGATGAAGGCTGGGGTGCCAAATTGCTTAATCAACTCAGAGGCCTTCATGCCACCAATCGAGAGTTCGCCAGTCTTCTCATCGCACTTCGCAGTGGCAGGCCAAATCAATCCGTTCAACCTATCTGATCGATTCTCTTCGGCCATCACATTCGCTCCGGTGCGCTCACGCCAAGTAGATCCAGTCCATTGGCAAGTACCTGCCTAGTTGCAGTACAGAGTAACGCGCGCGAGCTATGGAGTGCAGCGGGTTTCTCTTCTCCCATTGGTAGCACTCGACAGTCGTTATAAAAACGGTGATAGAGGCCGGCAATTTCCTCAAGGTATCGGGCGACTTTATGTGGGCCACGAACATGTGCCGCTGTGAGCACAACCTGTGGGAATTGTGCGATGGCACCAGCTAGTTCTTTCTCACGTTCATGAATGAGGAGTTCTTCCTGGAAATCCGCTACTTCTAGAGAGACACCCAAATCATTCGCATTTCGCAATAGCGCGCTGATACGCGCATGTGCATACTGCACGTAATAGACCGGATTGTCATTGGAATGCTTCTTCAATAAATCGACATCAAGAGTTAATGGGGTGTCTGTTGGATATCTGCTTAACGTATACCGGGCAGCATCTACGCCAACTTTCTCTACCAACTCTTCCAACGTGATGATTGTTCCAGCACGTTTTGAGAGTTTGATTTCCTCTCCATTTTCAAAGATTTTCACCATCTGCCCGATAAGCACTTCGATGTTCTTTTCAGGATCATCCCCAGCGCAGGCAACTAAGGCTTTAAGGCGCCCAACATATCCGTGATGATCTGCCCCTAAGAGGTAGATACATAGATCAAATCCACGAGAGCGTTTATCAAGATAGTAAGCAGTATCCGAAGTGAAATAGGTCAGCTCCCCATCTGCCTTCACTAGTACCCGATCTTTATCATCACCAAAATCTGTGGTTCGTAACCAGACCGCGCCATCTGCATGAAAAATATGTCCCTTATCTTCCAGGCGTTGGGCAACGCTTGATACAGATCCCGAATCATGGAGCGACTTTTCGGAGTACCAGACATCAAAGTGCGTTCCGAATTTATCAAGAACATCTCTCTGTTCTTGTAATTGTCGGGTGTACCCCGCTTCTTTAAATGCGTCGATAGCCTCGACTCCATTCACATTCATTATTGCTGGATTGTTCGCGACAATCACTTGTGCAAGTTCAGTGATGTAGCCACCGTGATACCCATTCTCTGGAGTAGGTAATCCATGTGCTGCCGCATGAAGTGAGGCCGCGAATAAATCCATTTGAGTGCCGCGATCATTGATGTAGAACTCGCGCGTGACGCGTGCACCCGCTGCAATCAAGACGCGAGCAATGGAATCTCCAACTGCAGCCCATCGAGTATGACCAAGATGAAGTGGTCCGGTCGGATTAGCGCTGATGAATTCCAAATTGATAGTTAAGCCGGCGAGCGCATCGCCATATCCATAGCGCGCTCCTTGCGTAAGTACCTCGCGGACAATCGCACCTTGGGCTCCTTGGGCGAGGGTGATGTTGAGAAAACCGGGACCAGCAATCTCCACCTTTGCTACTCCTGGCAGTGCGTGAATAAGGGGGGCAAAAGTTGTTGCTAATTCGCGGGGGTTCTGTCCAGCAGATTTCGCCAATTGGAGGGCGATGGAGCTCGCATAATCCCCATGCTCCCGATTCTTAGGTCGCTCCAAGGGAAGCTCGAGCGGAAGGTGTTCGGATAGAGCGCCGAAATCCTGGCCAGAAGTGGCGCAAAATTCCGAGATAGCGCCCAATATCGCCCGAGCCAGCTCCTCCGGATTCACACCTCTAAGGGTATCGGCCTTACCCTTAGCCAGGTAACACGCCACTTATCTCAGGCGGGAGTGGTGAAATGGCAGACACGCAGGTCTTAGGAACCTGTGACTTCGGTCGTGTGGGTTCAAGTCCCACCTCCCGCACCAGATTGGATTAACTCTGGTGAAGCTACAAGATTTAGTAAAAGAGAAATATGTAGGACGTTTCTACTTCGCACGTTTTGTCTCCAATGTTGGAAATGGGATGGCGCCAGTTGCACTGGCATTTGCGGTTCTTGATCTGCCCAACGGAAGTGCGACCTTGCTCGGCACCATACTTGGAATCAATACAGTCTCACTACTAATCATGTTCCCCTTCGGCGGGGTCATTGCCGATAGATATGGGCGCGCAAAATGGATTGCTTATGGCGATGTCCTCACCGCACTTCTGCTTTTCTTCCAAGTCTCATTTTTTGCTACCGGAAACGTACCCTTCTGGGTCTTCGTCATCGTAAATGTAGGGTGCGGATTATTGCTTGGAATCTGGTGGCCAGCATTCAATGGCGTACTCCCTGCGCTGCTGCCGAATCAAGCGCTGCAAAAAGCTAATGCTCTCAACAACATGTTCTCCAATACAGCGCTCATTATCGGAGCTGCGCTTGCTGGAATTCTTGTAAGCACCATTGGGAGTACCTTCGCACTCGCAGTTGATGCAGCAACGTTTCTTATTGCCGGAATAGTCGTCTACACCTTCAAGCATGTAACTCCACCGATGGAGATAGTCGAGAACACTGTCCTACACGATCTCAAAGAAGGATGGCGAGTATTCACCTCCTTTCGATGGTTGGTAGTGATCGATATCTGCTTTGCCTTCATCGTGATGTCCTGGGCGGCAGGAGAGAATGTCTTGGGACCTCTTGTTGCAAAAGAGAAGTTTGATGGAGCGAAATCCTGGTCGATGGTCCTCACTGCGGTATCAGTTGGGCTCATCGTTGGTTCATTGGTAGCGATGAGATTCCATCCTAAGTATCCAATGTTCACCATGATGGGCCTAACAGTCTTTCTTGCGATTTATATTTGGACTATTGCCAAACCGCAACCGCTCTGGGTGATTATTGTGGCGGCATTTGTCTGGGGTGTGGTCTTTGATCTTTGGAAGACTATTTGGGATACCGCGCTCCAAACCAGAATCCCTCGAGAAGCGCTATCGCGCGTAGCCGCTTACGACGGAGTAATCGTGATGCTTTTCAGACCAGTGGGCTTGGCGCTTGCTGGACCGTTGGCAGATAAATTTGGCGTGGAGTTCACATTAAACGGGGCTGCCCTCTTAGTCGTAATCGCAATTCTCTTCTCATTGCTCTTCCCTGAAGTGCGAAAGTTCGAGCGGCTCTAATTGATTTAACTAGATTTCGTCTCGCCACTTCTCTTGCTCTTGAGAGATCAGATGAGCCAGTGCACGCATCGCTTTCCCTCTATGACTAATTGAATCCTTCAACTCTGGAGCCATTTCACCGGTAGTTTCTGAATAGCCGCTCGGAACAAATATTGGGTCATAACCAAAACCATTCTCACCGCGAGGCTCTGTTATCAATGCTCCTTCCATCTGTGCACGCAAGACATGTGTGTAACCATTAGGCGCGGCAAATGCAGCAGCGCAGACAAATTGGGCGCGGCGATTACTCACGCCCTCCATCTCGCGAAGAACTTTTTGGAGATTTGCTTCATCATCACCGTGAATCCCGCTATAGCGCGCTGAGTAGATTCCTGGCGCTCCTGCAAGATGGTCAACTGCTAGACCACTGTCATCGGCAATTGCAGGAAGATGAGTGAAGTCAGAGACTGCTTTAGCTTTTAGTAGCGCATTCCCCTCAAAGGAATCCGCTGTCTCTTCCACATCGGCCAAGTCGGGAAAGCTGTCAGTTCCTAAAAGGTGAACTTCCGGCAGTTCTTCGGCGAAAATCCGCTCAAGCTCTCTGATTTTCCCTTTATTTCTCGTTGCAAGAACTATCTGCACTTAAGCGAGCGCCTTTTTTTGTAAAGTCGCTAACTGCTGGCAACCACCCAGGGCGAGATCGAGAAGATTATCCAGAAGAGCGCGATCAAATGGTTCGCGTTCGGCAGTCCCTTGTACCTCGACAAACTTGCCCGAACCAGTGCAGACAACATTCATATCCGTTTCGGCACGTACATCCTCTTCGTAACATAAATCCAAAGTCGGCACGCCATCGACAATCCCCACCGAGATTGCAGCGATGGAATCTGTGATTGGTGACTTCGTAACAATCCCCTTGGCCATCGCCCACGTCACTGCATCGGCAAGGGCTACATATGCTCCCGTAATTGCAGCGGTTCGCGTGCCACCATCGGCTTGCAGAACGTCGCAATCGATAATGATGGTGTTCTCTCCCAGCGCTGACATATCAATAATCGACCTCAGTGATCGACCAATCAACCGAGAGATCTCCTGAGTACGACCGCCTAGTTTTCCTTTCACGCTCTCGCGATCGGAGCGAGTATGGGTGGCTCGTGGCAGCATCGAATATTCCGCTGTTACCCACCCTTTGCCTTGCCCTTGCATCCAACGCGGAACGCCTTCAGTAAATGATGCAGTACATAACACTCGAGTCCTACCAAACTCTACGAGCACCGAACCTTCAGCATGCTCGGACCAGCTGCGCGTAAAACGAACCTCCCGAAGTTTATTGTTGGTTCTACCGTCGATGCGTAGCGTTGTGCTCATAACGTAAGCGTATCCACCGAACGTACCTCCGGCCCAAGAAAGCGTCGTGCGAGCGCAGAGAAAGTTCTCGTATCGCCGGTTGCCAAGAAGCGATGGACCGGCGCTGTTGCATGATCTTTTCGTTCTAATCCCGCATCAGCAAGCGTGCGATAGAGATCTTTTGCTGTCTCCTCGGCGCTGGATACGAGCGTAACTTTCTCGCCGACGACGTAAGAGATGATGCCGGTGAGTAATGGGTAGTGCGTACAACCAAGCACAAGCGTGTCCACTTCCGCCTCAATGATCGGCTTCAAATATCCTTGCGCGATCTTCAGAATCTCTTGCCCCGAAGTTTCACCACGCTCGACATAGGAGACAAAGAGCGGACAGGGCACCGAAGTAATGTGCAAATGTGGGGCAGCGGCGAACGCATCAACATATGCGCGAGAATCGATTGTTGTCTGCGTACCAATGACGCCCACTTTCCCGTTGCGCGTTGCAGCAACTGCTCGCCTGACTGCAGGCTGAATAACTTCAATGACTGGGATTGTGTAACGTTCGCGCGCATCTCGTAACATCGCAGCGCTGGCAGTATTGCAGGCAATCACAATCGCTTTTACGCCCTGCGCAACCAAATTATCCATAATCTCTAAAGCAAACGAACGTACCTCTGCTAGTGGCCGTGGACCGTAAGGACCGCGAGCAGTATCACCTATATAAAGGATGGGTTCGTTCGGTAATTGATCGAGAATCGCACGTGCGACTGTCAGACCACCAACGCCCGAATCAAAGACACCTATCGGTGCATTCGGATCGCTCACCGGAGAACTCATGGGATGAGCCTAAGCCCAAAGCTGCCCTTCTAGGCGCTCCTCAGCCTCAGAAATATCTCCGTGATAGATACCAGTCGAGAGATATTTCCACCCTGCATCGCAGAGAATGAAGGCGATGTCTGCGCTCTTGCCACTCTTTGCAACTTCGTTACCAATACTAATAGCTGCGTGCAGAATTGCACCCGTTGAAATCCCGGCAAAAATTCCCTCTTCATCAAGAAGCTGTCGTACGCGCTTCACCGAATCGTGAGCTCCGACAGAGAAGCGTCGCGTGAGCACGTTTGGATCAAATAGTTCAGGAATGAAGCCTTCATCAATATTGCGTAACCCATAAACAAGTTCACCATAACGTGGCTCTGCTGCAATTATTTCGACTTCAGGTTTATGTTCTCTGAAAAAGCGCCCAGTACCCATCAACGTTCCAGTCGTGCCAAGCCCGGCAATAAAATGCGTGATTGTTGGTAAATCTTCTAAAAGTTCCGGGCCGGTGGTGTGAAAGTGCGCATCAGAGTTTGCAGGGTTTCCGTATTGATATAAGAAAACCCATTCCGGATTCTCTTTTGCTAATTCCTTCGCGACTCGAACCGCTTCATTAGATCCACCTGCAGCGGGAGAGGAAATGATTTTCGCTCCCCACATCTCGAGCAATTGACGGCGCTCAACTGAAGTGTTCTCTGGCATGACGCAAATCATTTGATAACCACGAAGTTTGGCAATCATTGCAAGTGAGATGCCAGTATTTCCCGAGGTGGGCTCTAAAATCGTTGCACCAGGTTTTAAGAGACCATCTGCTTCAGCTTTTTCAATCATGTAGAGCGCTGCGCGATCTTTGACAGATCCAGTTGGATTGCGATCTTCCATCTTCGCCCATAGCCGAATGTTTGGCGCAGGAGAAAGTTTTGGTAATCCGATTAAGGGAGTACGACCAACTGACTCTACGAGCGAGTAAAATCGCGCCACTATTTACTTGCACCACCTGCAACAGCAGGAAGAATCGTGACTTTATCCCCCGCGTTGAGGTCAAGATCGAGTCCACCAATAAAACGAACGTCTTCATCATTAACATAAACATTGATGAATCGAAGGAGCGCGCCGTTTTCCATGATGCGCTCTTCGAGTCCAGTAAATTGTTTGCCAAGATCGGCAATGAGATCACGGAGAGTTGCACCTTCGCCAGTGACAATTTTTGCGCCTGCCGTAAATGGACGCAAAATCGTCGGAATGCGGACCTCGATGCCAGATGAACTCATTTTCTTATTATCGCGCAGAGCGTTGCCATCTGCTAATCGCCGATGATTTCCACCGGTTCTTCAGTAACTACGCCATCAACAATACGAAATGAACGGAGTTCGCTTCTAGATGCAATCTCTTCGCGAGTAGAAAGGAGGACATAGTGCGCCTCAGGTTCGCCCGCGTAGGCAATGTCAGTACGTGAGGGATAGGCCTCAGTAGAGGTATGAGAGTGGTAGATGACAACTGGGACCTCATCGCGATCATCGAGCTCCCGATACAGAGCTAACAGGGCCTTCGACTCGAACTCGTAGAAGGTCGGCGAGTGGGCCGAGTTCTCCATGGGAATATGGCGAGTGGGGGCGCGATCTGCGGCAAGGCCAGCAATGACGCCACATGCCTCAATGGGGTGCTCCTTTTCAGAGTGCTCCCAGAGCGCGCGCGCGAGTGAGGCGCTAATCCGCAAAACCATGGCGTCAAGAGTAAAGGGGTACCGGGGGGACCTGGGCGCCGCACGTCCGTTATGTCCGATTTTTTATAAAAAAAGTTTATCTAAAAACGCCTAAACGGTTGCAAGTGGCTCCCGCAGGCCTCACCCTTATCCTTAATAAGTTTCTCAGGAAGGCAGACCGTTGATATCGGGGCCTGGCTTCACGAAGAGCTTGCCGGGAGGCAAAGCAGTCTCCCGGGAACACCAACAACGGAAGGCATCACCTCTATGTCAAATGCTGTCGCATTAACCGAGGGCCAATTTAACTGGATCTACAACACCCTCTCCTTTGGCCTTATCAGCATGATCGCATGCACGGTGTACACATTGGTTTCCCAACCACGTGTACTCCCGAAGTACCGAAAGGCGCTTGTCCTCTCCTCGATGGTTACCTTCATTGCTGGTTACCACTACTGGAGAATCTTCAACTCATTCCACGAGGCAGCTGGCGATGGATACAGCATCACCGTTCGCGGCGCCAATAACGCCTTCAACGAGGGCTATCGCTACGTGGACTGGATTCTTACCGTGCCACTACTTCTTGTTGAGGCAATCGCAGTTCTTGCGCT
>JBEAMN010000145.1:0-10322 GCA_041165945.1 Actinomycetota bacterium | reverse complement strand
GTTAAGGGTCTTGTCATCGAAGTAGTCAAGGGTGGACTCATTGTCGACATTGGACTCCGTGGCTTCCTTCCAGCATCTCTCGTAGAAATGCGCCGAGTTCGTGACCTAACTCCATATATAGGTAAGGAGATTGAAGCTCGAATCATTGAGCTAGATAAGAACCGCAATAACGTGGTCCTCTCACGGCGCGCATTCCTCGAGCAATCACAATCTGAGAGCCGAACTACTTTCCTCAATCAACTTCAAAAGGGCCAAGTTCGTACCGGTGTCATCTCATCAATTGTGAACTTTGGTGCATTCGTAGATCTAGGTGGAGTTGATGGATTAGTGCACGTCAGCGAACTCTCCTGGAAGCACATCGATCACCCCAATGAGGTTGTCGAAGTTGGCATGCCAGTAACGGTTGAAGTGCTCGAAGTTGATTTCGAGCGCGAGCGCGTTTCACTCTCGCTCAAGGCAACTCAAGAAGATCCATGGCAAGCATTTGCACGCACCCACACAATCGGCCAAGTCACCTCTGGCAAGGTCACCAAATTGGTTCCATTCGGCGCCTTCGTTCGAGTATTTGAAGGTATCGAAGGACTTATTCATATCTCTGAGTTAGCCGAGCGGCACGTGGAAATTCCGGAGCAGGTAGTCCGCGTCGATGATGAGATCATGGTGAAAATCATTGATATCGATTTGGAGCGCCGTCGAGTTTCGCTCTCCTTGAAGCAGGCAAATGAAGGGCATGAAGTGGAGGTCGAAGCATTCGATCCCACACAGTATGGAATGCCAGCCCGTTACGACGAGAACGGCAACTTCATCTACCCAGAAGGATTTGATCCAGATACCCAAGAGTGGAAGCCTGGATTTGAAGCGGCTCGCGAAGAGTGGGAGCGACAATATGCTGAGGCACAAGCGCGCTTTCTTGCACACCGCAAGCAGCGCGAAGAAGCTAAGGTCGCAGAGCAAGGCTAAATACAGAACCTTATACAGAACTAGAGAAGAAATCGGGTTGCCCGATGTTGCTTATAGCGTTAACGGGGGGAATCGGAGCTGGCAAAACCAGCGCCGGTTCCCTCTTGGCGCGTTTAGGAGCAATACATGTCAGCGCCGATCAACTTGCGCGTGAAGTTCTGGAGCGAGGTGAAGAGGGATATAACAGCGTCCTTGCATATTTTGGCGATGAGATTCTGAGAAATGGCGAGATAGACCGTGGAAAGTTAGCAGAAATTATCTTTCGAGATACCCACAAGAAGAGCGCGCTTGAACAGATTACTCATCCGCTAATTCAGAAGCGCTTCCATCACATTGCACGAGAGTTGCCTCAAGAGAGCGTCTTGGTCTACGAGATTCCGCTACTTGCGGAGAATCCTGACCGAGTCGCGGAATTTGATTTGGTGCTCACGATCGAAACCTCCGAACATCTTCGACGAGAACGGTTACTACACCGTGGTTTCACCCATCAGCAGACAGATGCACGAATTGCAGCTCAAGTAAGCGACGATCGGCGCAGAGAGATTGCCCATCATGTAATTGAGAACAATGGCGATGAGGATCAGTTGCTGCGAAGCCTCGAAGAGTGGTGGGCCACCCATATTGCTCCAAAAATCGCCGATTAAGTTACGGTTAAACCATGCGCCCGGAACTCCGAGATAAATTACCGAAAGTCGGTCGCCCTTTTCAGGTGATTAGCGATTACCAACCTGCAGGGGATCAACCTCAAGCAATTGACGAACTGGCTTCCCGTCTTGCTGGTGGAGAGTCTGACGTAGTGCTGTTGGGCGCCACTGGAACCGGAAAATCAGCAACCTCAGCATGGTTAATTGAGAGATTGCAACGACCAACTTTGGTTTTGGCGCCTAACAAGACCCTCGCCGCGCAATTGACGCATGAGTTTCGAGAGTTGCTTCCGCATAATGCTGTGGAGTATTTCGTCTCGTATTACGACTACTACCAACCGGAAGCGTACGTGCCGCAAACCGATACCTTCATAGAGAAGGATTCCTCGATCAATAAAGAGGTAGAGCGCCTCCGGTACTCGGCTACTCACTCACTCCTCACTCGACGCGATGTCGTTGTTGTCTCAACTGTTTCGTGTATCTATGGCCTAGGAACTCCTCAAGAGTATGTCGATGGGATGATCCCACTTCGAGTAGGGGAGTCGATTGAAAGAACTGCTTTACTCCGTAAGTTTGTCTCCATTCAATATTCCAGAAATGACACGGCGTTTGAACGAGGAACTTTTCGGGTACGTGGCGACACGATCGAGATCATTCCGGTCTACCAGGAGACCGCACTTCGAATAGAAATGTTTGGCGATGAGATAGAGCGCTTACTCACTCTCCATCCTCTTACTGGGGAGGTTCTCAGTGAAGAGCAAGAGGCTTTCGTCTTCCCAGCTTCGCACTACTCGGCAAGTAAAGCGACGATGGATCGGGCAATTAGCGCCATAGAGATAGAGCTAGCCGAACAATTGGCAAACTTTGAGAGAAGTGGGAAATTGCTTGAGGCGCAAAGACTTCGGATGCGTACTACTTTCGATATCGAGATGATCAGGCAACTTGGATTCTGTTCGGGAATTGAGAATTACTCACGCCATATCGATGGACGTGCTCCTGGAGATCCACCCAATTGCTTACTCGATTATTTTCCGGAAGATTTTCTCTGCATCATCGACGAATCCCATGTGACAGTCCCACAGATAGGTGCGATGTTCGAGGGCGATGCTTCACGTAAGCGAACTCTGGTGGAGCATGGTTTCCGGTTGCCAAGCGCGCTAGATAACCGCCCGCTCAAATGGAGTGAATTCCTCGAGCGAACTCCACAGAAGATGTATCTATCAGCAACACCAGGAAAATATGAATTGGGAATTGCACCGCGCGTGGTTGAGCAAGTTATTCGCCCCACAGGTTTAGTCGATCCAAAAGTTATCATCAAGCCAATCAAAGGTCAGATTGATGACTTGGTCCATCAGATTCGTGAGCGTTCCGAGAAGAATGAACGCGTTCTCGTAACAACCCTAACCAAAAAGATGTCGGAAGATCTCACTGATTACTTGGTACAGCAGGGAATCGAGGTTCGATATCTCCACTCTGAAGTTGATACTTTGCGACGAGTAGAACTCCTGCGTGAGTTGCGATTAGGGGAGTATGACGTTCTCGTCGGAATCAATCTTCTTAGAGAAGGGTTAGATCTTCCCGAAGTCTCTTTAGTTGCGATTCTTGATGCCGACAAAGAGGGTTTCTTACGTTCGGCAACATCGCTTATCCAAACGATTGGTCGTGCTGCTCGAAATGTTTCGGGCGAAGTTCATATGTATGCAGATAATCTGACTGATTCGATGATTAAAGCGATTGACGAGACTAATCGCCGCCGCGATAAGCAGGTTGCATACAACATTGAGCATGGTGTCGATCCACAACCATTACGGAAGAAGATTGCGGACATCACTGATTCAATATCCAAAGAGGAAGATGACTCCGAAAAACT
Source organism: Actinomycetota bacterium (assembly GCA_041165945.1). Classification (GTDB taxonomy): domain Bacteria; phylum Actinomycetota; class Actinomycetes; order Nanopelagicales; family Nanopelagicaceae; genus IMCC26077. The sequence goes on along the minus strand of JBEAMN010000145.1, from coordinate 6,848 downwards.
CATTGCGCGAGCAAAACGAGTCACATCCATGCCAGCGGTTGGCCAGAATGCGAGCGAACTTGGCAAGTTACCCAAGGAAGAACTTATTGGCCTGATTTCTGCTCTTACCGAGCAGATGCGAGCAAGCGCGGAGAATCTCCAATTTGAATTGGCTGCTAGATTGCGTGATGAAATACATGAATTGAAACGAGAGCTACGAGGAATGGAGGGCGCTGGGGCATGAAAGATCGCCTAGTAGTTCGTGGCGCCCGCGAACATAACCTCAAGGATATTTCGATTGATCTCCCGCGTAATGCCCTAATAGTTTTTACTGGGCTGTCGGGTTCGGGTAAGTCCAGCCTCGCCTTCGACACCATATTTGCTGAAGGTCAGCGTCGGTATGTCGAATCCCTCTCTGCATATGCTCGACAGTTTTTAGGTCAGTTAGATAAGCCTGACGTTGACTTTATTGAGGGGCTATCGCCAGCAGTCTCGATTGATCAGAAATCGACTAATCGAAATCCACGATCCACCGTGGGTACCATCACCGAAGTTTACGATTATTTCCGACTTCTCTATGCGCGAGCCGGTAAGGCACATTGTCCCAAATGTGGAGATCCTGTCGCGCGTCAATCTGCACAACAGATCGTAGACCAAATCCTTGCACTCCCCGAAGCGACGAAATTTCATGTCCTGGCTCCTGTGGTGCGAGAACGTAAAGGTGAATTCCTTGATCTATGGAAGGACTTCACCACTCAAGGGTTCGCGCGAGTGCGAGTAGATGGTGTTGTCTATGGTCTTGATGAGGTCCCAAAGTTAAAGAAGCAAGAGAAGCACACTATTGAAGTGGTTGTCGATCGGCTCACAGCCAAAAGTAGCGGCAAGCAGCGTTTGACCGATTCGATTGAAACCGCGCTCCGCCTGGGAAATGGGATTGTCACTTTGGATTTCATTGAGCGGGATGAGAAAGCGGCAGATCGTGAACGGACCTTCAGCGAGAAGATGGCGTGTATGCGTTGTGGCATTTCCATCGAAGAACTCGAGCCACGTTCATTCTCCTTCAATTCTCCCTTTGGCGCCTGCGCCGACTGCACCGGAATAGGAACCAAACTCGAAGTGGATCTGGAGTTGATTGTTCCTGATGATTCACTCAGTATCTATGAAGGCGCAATTGCCCCATGGTCAATGGGTTCCAGCTCTGAATATTTCTTGAGATTACTTGAGGCGCTTTCGAAGGACATGAACTTCTCACTCGATGCTCCTTGGAAAAAACTGAATGCAAAAGTTAAAGATGCGATTCTCAATGGATATGAGTACGAGGTTCACGTCAAATATAAGAATCGCTATGGACGAGCACGGCAATACAGCACCGGATTTGAAGGCGTAGTCCCATTCCTAGAGCGGCGACATGGTGAGACTGAGAGCGAATTCAGTCGCGATAGATATGAAGCATTTATGCGTGAAACACCCTGCCCCGCATGTAAAGGTGCTCGTCTCAAGGATGAGATCCTCGCAGTGACTCTTGGCGGATTGAACATCGCTCAACTCTGCGCACTTTCCATCTCTGAGTGTGCTCTATTCATCAGCAAACTTTCGCTCAATGCGCGCGAGAAGAAAATCGCAGAACGGGTGTTAAAGGAGGTAAATGCCCGCCTTGGTTTTCTCCTAGATGTTGGATTGGATTACCTCTCCCTAGATCGTCCCGCTGCCACACTTTCAGGGGGCGAGGCGCAGCGAATTAGATTGGCAACCCAGATTGGGTCGGGTTTAGTAGGGGTTCTTTATGTATTGGATGAGCCGAGCATCGGCCTTCATCAGCGCGATAACAGAAGGCTAATTGAAACCCTGACGCGCTTGCGGGATCTAGGCAATACCTTGATTGTCGTTGAACATGACGAAGAGACGATTCGTACTGCAGATTGGATCGTAGATATTGGCCCTGGAGCAGGAGAGCATGGCGGAGAGGTAGTGGTCTCTGGTCCATATAAAGAGTTAATTGAGAGCAAGCGATCGATCACTGGCGCCTACCTCTCTGGGCGTAAAGAAATCGCCATTCCTTCAGTGCGTCGTCCGGTTGATCCGAAGCGAAAGATTCATATTAAAGGGGCAAAAGAGAATAACCTCCAAAATATCGATGTCGAGATTCCATTAGGGACATTTGTTGCTGTGACGGGAGTAAGCGGTTCGGGAAAATCGACATTGGTAAACGAAATTCTTTACAGCGTGCTGGCAAATAAATTAAATGGCGCTCGAATTGTCCCCGGCAGACATAAGACCATCACAGGTATCGACGCTCTAGATAAGGTCGTTCATGTCGATCAATCTCCGATCGGACGAACGCCACGTTCAAATCCTGCCACCTACACTGGAGTTTTCGATAAGGTGCGCGGGCTTTTTGCAGAGACTGCCGAAGCAAAGATTCGGGGTTATCAGCAAGGACGATTCTCCTTCAACGTCAAAGGTGGGCGATGTGAGAACTGTTCAGGTGATGGCACCATCACCATCGAGATGAACTTTCTTCCCGATGTTTACGTGCCCTGCGAAGTTTGTCATGGCGCCAGATACAACAGAGAAACCTTAGAGGTGCATTACAAAGGTAAGAACATCTCCGAAGTGCTCAATATGCCCATTGAACATGCTTACGAATTCTTTGAAAGCGTGCCCGCAATCGCTCGCTACCTAAAGACCCTCTGTGATGTTGGTTTGGGATATGTTCGCCTGGGGCAATCGGCGCCGACACTTTCAGGGGGCGAGGCGCAGCGAGTCAAACTGGCAACCGAGCTTCAGCGCCGCTCCACAGGGCGAACAATCTATGTACTCGATGAGCCAACCACTGGCTTACATTTTGAAGATGTCAGCAAATTGTTGGGCGTACTTAATCGCTTAGCCGATGGCGGGAATACTGTCGTGGTCATCGAGCATAATCTCGATGTCATTAAGAGCGCAGATTGGGTTATTGATTTGGGCCCCGACGGAGGCTCTCGGGGTGGCACCATCGTTGCTGAAGGAACTCCAGAAGCGGTTGCGAAGAACAAGAAGAGTTATACCGGTGCCTTCTTGGCAGAGGTGCTAACTGGTGGCGGAAGTCGTGGCTAACCCCAATAGCTATCGCCCTAACAACATTCCCACATCTCCTGGCGTCTACCGATTCTTCAATGACCAAAATCGAGTGATTTATGTCGGCAAGGCGAAGAACTTACGGGCACGTTTGAGTACCTATTTCCAAAGCGCTCTCGATGAGAAGGTGCGCACCATGGTCTGGGAAGCCACCCGGGTCGATTGGACCATCGTTGGAAACGAAATCGAATCTCTTCAATTGGAATTCAATTGGATCCAACAAGAACGGCCAAAGTACAACATAATTTTTCGTGATGATAAGTCTTTTCCCTACCTTGCAGTTACTGTAAAGGATTTAGTACCTCGCATCTTTGTAACTCGGAATATTCGAAAGGATGGCACGAAGTACTTTGGTCCATATCCACATGCATGGGCCTTGCGAGAGTTGGTCGATATCTTGCAGACGATTTTCCCCCTCAGGTCGTGCACTAGCGGCGTCTTTGCCCGAGCCGAGCGGAGCAATCGCGCTTGCTTACTCGGATATATAGGTAAATGCGTCGCTCCTTGTATCAAGAAAGATGAGATAAGTTCATCTGAGTATCACCAATTGGTGAATTCCCTCATTTCCTTTATGAACTCTGATCCGAAAAAACTTATCGGGGAGTTGCGCGAGAAGATGACCGCCGCCTCTGTGGAAGAGGATTTTGAGAGCGCTGCAAAGTTACGAGACCAAATAGATGCTCTAGAGAAGATATCAACCTCTAACTCAGTGGCGCTGCCATTAGATTCAAATGTGGACCTTTTTGCCAGCATTTGGGAAGAGATGGGTGGTAAAGGTGCGATAACCCAATTCCAAGTCCGAAATGGTCGAGTAACTAGCGCGCAATCGTGGATTGTTGAATCAGGCGTTGAGGTCAATCGTGCTGATCACCTCGAACAACTTTTGGCTACGAAATATCTCGCTGCCGATGGCGCTGAGATTCCAGATGAGATCTTGGTCAATGTTCCCCTGGAGGATGGGGGCGCCCTTGCAGATTTAATCTCCCAAAGACGAAATAGCAAAGTTGAAATCAGAGTTCCCCAACGAGGAGAGAAGCGTGAGTTACTCGATTCAGTTCAACGGAATTCTCACGATGTACTTTTTCGACATCTTGCTAAGCGTTCTCAAGATATTTCAACTCGCAGTCAGGCTCTTGAGGAGATTGCTCAGGCTTTAGGTATGGACCAGGCTCCACTTCGTATCGAGTGTTTCGATATCGCGAATATGCAGGGCAGTCAGATTGTTGCATCTATGGTCGTATTCGAAGATGGGGTAGCGAAGAAATCCGATTATCGACGCTTTAGCATTCAGAGCGAAACGGGTAAACCCAATGATGTGGCGGCCATGAAACAAGTCCTTTCTCGTCGGTTGGCGCGTATGGATGAGGAGATAATTGACGAGAACGAAGTGGATCGGAGCAAGGTGAAGTTCGCCTATCCACCGCAATTGATTATTGTCGATGGCGGCAAACCTCAAGTTAATGCCACCGCTGAAGTACTAGAAGGTCGAGATATTTTCCTATGTGGTTTAGCTAAGAGATTTGAAGAGGTCTGGTTACCGAACGCCAAAGATCCCATCATCTTCCCGCGAAATAGTGAGGCGCTCTACCTCTTTCAACGAATTCGAGATGAGGCGCATCGATTTGCGAACACCTATCATCGGAGCAAGCGGTCAAAAGAGGGGTTAGCTTCAATTCTGGAAGAGATTGATGGACTTGGGGCAGTTCGACGTAAGACTCTTATCGACCATTTTGGCTCAGTGGCGAAAATTCGCGCTGCAGGGGTCGATGAGATTGCAGCTCTGACCGGCATCGGCCCAAAGATTGCTACCCATATTGCCCATGCTTTAGCGAAAGAGGCGGGTGCGCTCACCGGTGTAGATGCGGCTACGGGGGAGATCCTTGACAGTAGTGAAAGGGTAGTGGAGCCAGAGGTATGAGCAAGTTGGAAATTCTGGAGAGGCGGGTGCTCAGATGGATGTGGTCGTGATTACCGGGATGAGTGGCGCCGGACGATCCACTGCAGCTCATGTACTGGAAGATCATCAATGGTACGTGGTCGACAATCTTCCAGCAACGATGCTCTTTCCGCTTGTCAATGAACTCCGCGAGGAGCGCGAAAATGTGGCAGTTGTCATCGATGTGCGAAGCATGGAATTCTCCACCGAGTTAGCCGCAGGAATCAAAGCGTTGCGCAGTAATGGCGATAGCGTGCGAATTCTCTTCTTAGATTCTCATGATGAGGTGTTAGTTCGAAGATACGAGTCCACTCGACGTCCGCACCCACTACAGGGAGATAATCGGATAGTCGACGGCATTGCGCGAGAGCGAGAGCTGCTCCGAAACCTGCGCGCTGAAGCTGAGATCGTGATCGATTCTTCCTCTCTCAATGTTCATCAGCTTGCACTTAAGGTTGATCAGACTTTCTCCAGTGAGAGCGAACGGGCGCTGCATATCTCGTTACTATCATTCGGATATAAGTTCGGAATCCCTTACGATGCAGATTTCACTCTGGATTGCCGATTCATCCCCAATCCACACTGGGATCCAGCGTTGCAGTCGATGAGTGGACGCGAGCAACCAGTCTCGGATGCGGTATTCGGCCACTCGGCAACAGAAGAGTTCATCAAGAACTTCATCACGCTATTTATGAGCGCAAGTTCTGGTTTTCTTACTGAAGGAAAGCGCTACATCACCATCGCTTTCGGGTGCACAGGAGGAAGACATCGAAGCGTTGCAGTTGCCCAAGAAGTTGCAAAGAGACTTGAAAATCTCGGAATGGATGTACACCTTCAGCATCGAGATGTTGATCGCGGGTAGGTGATGAGCGTAAATTCAAAGATTCCTGTTGTTGCGATGGGTGGCGGCCATGGACTTGCTGCCACCCTCACAGCGCTTCGCGAAATCACTACTGACATCACTGCGCTTGTTACCGTTGCCGATGATGGCGGTTCCAGCGGACGCTTACGCGCTGAGTTTGGTGTTATGCCTCCAGGGGATTTACGTATGGCCCTTGCCGCGCTCTGCTCCGATGACGAGTGGGGAAGAGGATGGGCTCGAGTTCTCCAACATCGCTTCTCTAGCGCCGGTGATCTCGACGGTCATAGCGTAGGAAATTTGTTACTCACCGCGTTATGGGAAATTCATGAGGACCCGGTTGTGGGTTTGGCGAAAGTTGCTGAACTTCTTCGAGTGGTGGGACGAGTATTACCCATGTCTTCGCAGCCCTTAGAGATTCAAGCGCAGGTGCGGACTCGAGTTGATAGCGGAGAAAAGATAGAAGAAAAGATAGAGATAGTTCGCGGACAGAGCGCTGTCGCGCTTGCGCGCGGAGTCATCGAGCAGGTGCACCTCATTCCGGACTCGCCCCCCACTCATCCAGAGGCCCTCGCCGCCATCGAACGTGCAGAGTGGGTAACCCTTGGTCCAGGTTCCTGGTATTCAAGCGTCTTGCCGCATCTACTCTTACCGCAGACTCGAGCTGCACTTGCGCATACGAAGGCGCGCAAGCTCCTCTTACTCAACCTCACCTCACCATATCCAGGTGATGAGGCAGCGCAGATCGGTGCACAGGGGCGGCTAGCTTTTCTTCGACAGCATGCCCCAGAAGTTCCCTTTGATGTCATCCTTGCCGACCCGAGTATTCTCACAAATGAATTAGTCGAGTATGTGGCCACTTTGGGGGCTCGCCTTGAGGTTCGTGACCTAGCCCACGCGCCAACTAGCGACCAGCACGACCCAAAAAAGGTAGTTTCGGCTTTGCGTGAGATCATG
>JBEAMN010000144.1:0-10490 GCA_041165945.1 Actinomycetota bacterium | reverse complement strand
CTCCGAGAATCAGCGCAAAACCAAATAACAGATCTTCAACTGGTGCGCTGGCTATTCGAAACCCGGTAATGAATGGATCGCGATACATCACAATTTCGCGCGAGGTTAGCCACCAATTAGTAAGTAATTGAAAAGGCAAGATAATGGCATAAGAGGTCCAGAAAGCGCGTCGAAGAATCATGCGACGTTTCGTAAGAAATAAATCAAAGAGAATTGCTATTGGCACCGCAAGCAATGCAAGTTGGGTGTAGCTCATTTCTCATCACCAAAAATCCATTTCGGATTCTTCCGTTTAACTACTCCTACCGCCTCAATCGTCATAATTGCCGCCAGTGGCACCACGGTAAAGAAGAGAATCTCTTCAAAGGGAATCCCACCTGGAGTGAGAAGGCCAATTATCTGCTTGCTATCGAAATGCCAATGTCCTCTGCTGATTGCATATAGGTCCCAGATTATGAAAATGGTCGCTACTGGAAGAATGCTCAACACAACTCTCCTGGCCCGACGTAACACTCCTACCTTGAGAAATATCTCCAGCCAGAATGAGCCAACAACAGTGAAGGTGATCATCGCTAAGTAACCAAACTTGAGCACGCCCAATGCTATCCTTTTCAACGCACGGGAGCCGAAGTACGGCTGAGAGGGTGGCTTGCCACCGACCGTTACAACCAGTCCGGTAATGCGGATTCGGAAGGGGTATGTGATTTACATGTTAGAAATTCTCAGCACAGTTCTCTTTACCGCGTGGAGCTACCAGGTGACGCTCTTGGAATTCACAGCAGCACTCACTTCACTAATTGCGGTTTACCTTGGCACCACTGGCCGGAAAGTGATGTGGCCCTGGTGGATTGCAAGCTCTGCTCTGTATGCGCTCTGGTTCTTTGATGCGAAGTACTACGGTTCTTTTGCCACCCAATTTATCTTTATCGCATTCGGCATTTGGGGTTGGTTATCGTGGAAACGGACTGGCGCAGAGCCAGCAACGCTCTCACTCAAAGGTCGAGCGATTGCTGTGGGTGCATTTGCGCTCTGCTGGATTACATTTGCACCGTTCCTTAAATCTATTGGAGCGGTTGCAATTTGGAGCGACACATTTGGATTGCTCGGGAGTTTGATTGCTCAAGTGATAATGGTGAGGGAGAAATGGGAGAGTTGGGTATTGTGGTTTGCAGTTGATATCGTCTTGACTATCCAATACTTCCGTGGCGGTGCATACTTCACATCCTTGGTGTACTTAGTCTTCACAGCCATCGCAATACTTGGTTGGTTACGTTGGTATCGAAATGCGCAGCGCGCTCTTAGATAAGATCGTCGCGCTCCTTGATTCAAAGCGCGAACGCCCCGTTTTCCTGGTCATTGACGGCCCAGCAGGAGCAGGTAAGACCACTCTTGCGCGGCAAATACTCACCTCGATGGGTCAAGGTGAGGTAATCCACTGCGATGACCTCTACAACGGTTGGCATGATGGGCTCACACCTACTTTGGAGCACCACTTACGAGAATGGATCCTTGAACCGCTGAGCGAATCAAAGATGCCTCGCTATCGGAAATATAATTGGAATTCTGGCAACTATGAGAATGAGATAGAAGTTCCTGTTACTGGGCTTCTGATACTCGAGGGGGTAGGTGCTGCGCTCAAAAGTATGACGGATTTCGCAGACCTTTCCATCTGGATGGAGATTCCACCGACATTGGGGTTAGAACGAGTTCTTGAGCGCGATGGCACGAGTATCGAAGAAGAGATGGTTATGTGGATAGCGAAGCAGGGAGAGTTTTTTGCAGAGCATCACAATCGAGAAAACTGCTCGATTCATTTGCCTTACGGAGCGCCTGCCGAGCGGTAACCGGGGAATTTCATAGACTTTTGGAGTGTCGGACCGAGTAGGCGAAATCATCGATGGCCGTTATCAGATAACGAGCTTAATCTCCCGCGGTGGCATGGCAACTGTCTACTCAGCAATGGATTCTCGCCTTGATCGAACTGTTGCCATCAAAATCATGCATGAACATCTCGCTCAAGATGAAGAGTTCGTCTCGCGCTTTATTCGTGAGGCGAAAGCAGCGGCAGCGCTCTCCCACCCAAATCTAGTTCAGGTATATGACCAAGGATGGAATCAAGGCGGAATACCCGCTGTCTTTCTTGTGATGGAATATATCCCGGGCGCAACCTTGCGTGATCACCTCTTTGCAGTTGGACAACTGGGTGCCAAGGAATCGCTCGAGATTATCGAGCAAGTTCTCTCTGCACTTGTTTATGCTCATCGTGCCGGCATCATCCATCGAGATATAAAGCCTGAGAACATCATGATTACCGCGGATGGCAGAGCCAAACTTGGCGATTTCGGTCTGGCACGTGCTGTGAGTACGGGAAATACGCTTACTGCCGATGCGAATGTACTGATGGGTACTGTTGCATACCTTGCTCCTGAACAAGTACAACGTGGAATTGCCGATGCAAAGAGTGATATCTACTCTCTGGGAATCGTGCTCTTTGAAATGCTCACCGGAAAGAAGCCCTACGAGGGTGATTCGCCAATCCAAATCGCCTATCGCCACGTTCACGACCGAGTCCCTGCCCCTTCGACTCTCGTGCCAGCAATTACAAAAGACCTCGATCTGCTCGTCTTGCGTGCCACAGCTCCAGATCCAGGTTTGCGTTATCAAAATGTCGGTGAATTTCAGGAATCGATACGGAAGAGTTTGCTCCTGCTCGATCCAGATGAGCAACAATTGAGTCTGCCGCTGGGCATTCCTGAAGAGTTACGTCGAGCCAGCAAATACTCCAGCAAAGAGCCGAGAAAGAATGTAAGGAAAGTGTCACCTGAGAGCGAGAGAAAGAGCGCAGAACGGAAAACTGAGATGACCAATCCGAAGGTAAGCAATACCGCAGAGATTCGTCGGCGGAGCTCCAAGCGCGTTCGTCGTAATCGATTTATTGCCGTGGCTATTGCAGCCCTGATTGGCATTGCGGGTTGGTATCAACTCTTTGGACCAGGCTCTCAAAGCGCGATTCCTTCAGTGGTTGGTGCTACCAAGAAAGAGGCGGTAGCGACGATGGCAACTCTTGGGGTAAAGGTAAAAGTAACAAAGAATACATTTGATGAATTGGTGCCGAAGGGCAAAATCATCTCAATGGCTCCCCCGGCCGGAAGTCGCCTTGGTGAGGGTGAGAGTATTTCTGTGATTATCTCCAAGGGACCCGAGCGTTACTCCATTCCCAATCTCAAGGGTAAGAGTGTTTCGCAGGCAACGGTGGCGCTTGCAAACGAGAAGTTACTCATTGGCAAGACTGAGGAAGCTTTCAGTGCGATTATCCCTAAAGGTCAGATCATCTCAGTGAGCCCTGAGCCAGGAACATTGGTAAAGAAGAACAGCGAAGTCAACCTGGTTGTGAGTAAAGGTGAAGAGTTAATTTCGCTCACTAGCTATATTGGTAAGAGTAGCGAACAGGCGCTCAATGAATTAACTGATGCAGGTTTTGAGGTGACCCAGAAAGATACATTTAGCGACTTATACCCCATCGGAATTGTGATCGCGCAAAAGCCCGAAACACCAGAACTTGTCAAAGGCGGGAAGGTAACGTTAACGGTCTCCAAAGGTCCTGAAAAAATTAAAGTGCCATCAGGAGTGCTTAAATTAGATGAGGGTAAGGCAGTGAAGTTGCTCGAGGATTATGGGTTTACTGTGAAGGTGCTCAAGCCTGCGAAAACCCCTAAGGGTAAAAAGCTCACCGTCATCAAAGTCACGCCAAGCGAAGGAGCGCTAGTTAAGCCAAATTCGGAAATTACCATCGAGTTGAAGTAGCCTGGCCCCTCATGGGAGCTGACGTGAAAAATCGGATTGGCGCTCACGTGCCCACTTCAGGTGGGTTAGTTAAACGGGCCCTGGGTTATGCCAAAACGATTGAAGCGGAAACTATCCAGATTTTCGCCTCCAATCCACGCGGTTGGGCAATGCCCGACGCGAATCCCTCAGCAGATAAGGAATTCCGCACTGCAGCAGAATCCATGGATATCACTACATACGTGCATGCTCCATTCCTCATCAATCTTGGCTCTCCAACAGAAGCGACCTTCGAGAACTCACTAGCATCTACAGAATATTCGCTCAAGAGAGGTCGAGATCTAGGGGCATTGGGAGCGGTTATACATACTGGGTCTGCAGTAAAAGAGGAGTTTGTCGACCAAGCATGGAAGCAGATTCATGAAGGGATGATGCCGATACTGGAGCGCTTGAAGGATGATGATCCATTTCTCCTGCTAGAGCCCACCGCTGGTCAAGGTCAATCGCTGGTGCGTCGACTTGAGGAGTTAATCAAATACTTCGATGCGCTCGAGCATCATCCCAAAGTCGGAATCTGTATAGATACTTGCCACGTCTTTGCCGCCGGACATGACATAGCCAAAAAAAATGGGGTTGATGAGATGCTCGATGCGCTAACCGCTTTGATTCCCAGCGATCGCATCAAATTAGTCCATGCCAATGATTCAATGGATATCTGTGGGGCCCTAAAAGATCGACATCAATCTATTGGCGCCGGCCACATTGGTGAGAAACCTTTCCAACTCCTCATGGCCCACCCGTCCATGGTCGGCGTGCCCTTTATTTTGGAGACCCCTGGCGAAGAACCTGAGCATGATAAGGAAGTAAAGATCCTCAAGAAGTTGCGCGGATGACTCAAAGAGTTCAGATTTTTGCACTTCTTGCACTCACATCTGTGGCTGCAGTCTGGGGGGCATCATTTGTCTTGATGAAGGATGCGCTCGAAGGGCAGAGTGTTGATGATTTTCTCGCTACTCGCTTTATCATCGCAACTTTTGCTTTGATCTTATTCCGACCCAAGGCATTGTCAGAAATCAACTCGGAGATGCTAGTAAAAGGATCGCTGCTAGGGATTTTCCTCGGTTCAGGTTATCTTTTTCAGACAATCGGACTACATCTGACCACGGCAGCGACAACCGGATTCATTACGGGGCTATATGTTGTCTTCACTCCCATCCTCGGTGCGCTATTTCTCAAATCGACTGTGACTCGAAATGAGTGGATCGGGGTGATTATGGCAACTATTGGCCTAGCTCTCCTTTCGTTTAAAGGTTTCACAATCGGGCTTGGCGAACTCTCGGTATTGCTCAGCGCGCTCTTCTTCGCACTACATATCCTTGGACTTGGCCGCTGGTCTGGAAAATTTGCAACCTATCCCCTAACCATCGTGCAATTGGGAACAATCGCCATACTCACCACAATCCTTGCCATCGTCGATAAGGGATACGAACTGCCGAATACCGATCAAGAGTGGATTGCGACAATCTTCACTGCGCTACTAGCGACCTCGGTTGCCTTCCTTATTCAAACCTGGTCACAATCTAAGATGGATGCAACTGTCGTTGCCGTGGTCCTCACCTTAGAGGTGGTTTTTGCCGCTCTCTTTGCCGTGATTGCTGGGCAAGAATCCCTCACACTCCGAGCAATTCTGGGTGGAACGCTAATTTTCGCAGCGATGATATTGATGCAACTACCAGTAGCGACTAAAAAAACTACTCAATAACTCCCTCGTGGCGTAGTAACCAGCTCTTCTTTCCTATCCCATAACCATAATTTCCCAGTGAACCATCGCTGCGAATGATTCGATGGCAGGGAATTATGGGCGCTATAGCATTACGTCCACATGCACTTCCTGCTGCCCGTACCGCTGCTGGGGATCCCGCTCTCATTGCTAAATCTGCATAGCTAATAACCTTTCCTGCAGGAATCTTCCGCATTGCGCGCCATGCCCTCTGGCTAAATGCACTTCCCGGTTGTCGCACTTCAAGTGTGTTAAAGGCGTTGATGTCGCCATCGAAGTATTCGTCAATCAGAGCGGTAATCCACCTACCCTTACTGTCGGTGATTACTTTGCGGGTTTGGTCGGTGTTGGAAAGTTTCTGGTGAAGCGCTGAAAAACTTGAGAATCCCGCCGCGAGGAGAACTTGTTCGTCGGTAATGAGATAGAGCGAGCCAATAGGTGTAGCCACCTTAAGTTGTGCGAGCGGCTTCATCTATTTCTCTTAGCGCGCTTGCAACATCTCTGCAACGAGGAAGGCTAGCTCGAGAGATTGGGTGTGATTAAGACGCGGATCGCATGCAGTCTCATAGCGCGATGCAAGATCTTCATGAGAGATCTCCATGCCGCCACCGACACACTCAGTGACATCATCACCCGTTAATTCGATGTGGATTCCACCAGGGTGTGTTCCCAATCTGCGATGGACCTCAAAGAATCCACGGACCTCATCGAGGACATCATCAAACTTACGGGTCTTATACCCACTCGGAGCCTCGTAGGTATTGCCATGCATTGGATCACAGACCCAGAGCACCTCGGCTCCTGCCTTCTGAACTCCCTCAACAATTGGTGGGAGCGCCTGGCGGATGACGCCGGCGCCCATCCGAGTAATCAGGGTTATGCGCCCTGGTTCACGATCAGGATCCAATCTGTTGATGAGCGCCATCACTTCATCAACTGTTGCTTTCGGGCCAATCTTGATTCCAATCGGATTTTTGATCTTGGCACAGAAATCAACATGGGCGCCATCTAGTTGTCTGGTTCGCTCACCAATCCAGACAAAGTGCGCCGAGACATCGTAAGGATCGCCGGTGCGGGAGTCGATCCGAGTTAAGGCCTTCTCGTACTCGAGGATGAGCGCCTCATGACTGGAAAAGAGATCTACTGAACGGAATTGATCTGCATCAATTCCTGCAGATTTCATAAAAGCCAATGCGCGCCCAATCTCATTTGCCATCTGCTCATAACGTTCGCCAAAAGCAGCATCACGGATGAACCCTTTATTCCATTCATGCACGCGACGCAGGTCAGCGAATCCACCTTGAGTGAAAGCGCGAACTAGATTGAGCGTCATTGCTGAGGTGTGATAGACCTTTACCAAACGTTGTGGATCTGGGGTGCGCGAAGGTAGATCGAAGGCGAGATCATTGACTGCATCGCCACGATAGGCAGGAAGTGTCACGCCATCTCGAGTCTCAGTATCTTTACTCCGCGGCTTAGCAAACTGTCCTGCCATACGTCCGACCTTCACCACCGGAAGACTGGCGCCATATTGCAAGACTGCCGCCATCTGCAAAATGGTTTTGATTCGATTGCGAATCGAGTCTGCTGTAGCACCTGTGAAAGTTTCAGCACAGTCGCCACCTTGCAACCAAAAAGCCTCGCCGCGAGCTGCTTGCGCGATTCGGCGCTTTAATTCATCACACTCTCCAGCGAAGACCAGCGGTGGAAAAGTGCGTAACTCGGCTACCGCTTGAGCAAGGGCAGCTTGATCGGGCCATTGTGGTTGTTGGGCTGCCAGCAATGATGAATCAAAGAGATTCTCAAGGGAAGTGTTAGTGGAGTTCATTCTCTTATCGCACCTATCTCATATCGGTCTGTCATCCGAAGAAGGTCTCGGACTCGGCGTAAAGGGCAGGATCGACTAATTTCAATTTCTCTGTTGCTGCAGCGAGCGGAACTCGGACGATATTGGTCCCCTGGAGCGCAACCATCTTTCCCCAATCGCCATCATGAATAGCTGTGATCGCATGGAGTCCAAACCGAGTTGCCAAAACTCGATCAAATGCCGTCGGAGTACCTCCGCGTTGAATATGTCCAAGGACAGATACGCGCGCTTCTTTGCCAGTTCGAGACTCAATCTCTTTGGCGAGCCATTCACCAATTCCAGATAACTTCACATGGCCGAAAGCATCGAGTGATCCATCTTTCGTGACGATGCTCCCTGCTTGCGGTAACGCACCCTCTGCCACAACGATGATGGGTGCGTAATTGTATTTGTAACGCGATTCCACATACTCGCAAACTTTCTCGATAGAGAATGGAACTTCAGGTATGAGAATGCAGGATGCGCCTCCAGCCAATCCAGAGTGAAGCGCAATCCAACCAGCATGACGTCCCATAACTTCAACGATGAGCGTCCGATGGTGTGATTCAGCAGTGGTATGTAAACGGTCGATAGCCTCGACTGCAATGTTGACGGCAGTATCGAAGCCAAATGTGTAATCCGTTGCATTGAGATCGTTATCTATGGTTTTGGGAACCCCAACGACATTGACTCCTAGAGAATGAAGCTTGGTGGCCACTCCTAGGGTATCTTCGCCACCAATAGCGATGAGCGCATCAATTCCCGAATCGGCAAGATTGGCTTTGATCTTCTCAACGCCACCTTCGATGGCAAATGGGTTTGTGCGCGAAGAGCCCAAGATAGTTCCACCCCGAGGAAGTAACCCCCGAGTGCTTTTGATGTCGAGCGGCGTACTTAACCCTTCAAGCGGGCCTTTCCAGCCATCGCGAAACCCCACGAATTCATAGCCATACTCTTTGACGCCCTTACGGACGATAGCGCGAATAACCGCGTTGAGACCGGGGCAATCTCCGCCACCGGTGAGCACGCCCACGCGCATAACTGGTCACCTCAAAATCCATATCAGACGATGTATTCGCAGGGTCTTAATGGTACCGGTGCGGAGGTGTACGGCGCTCGCGTTACTCTTGGGCCAATGAGGCCAGCGCACGATAACCGCTACATCGGGTATTACCTCGCTGTGAGCGCCCTTTGGGGCGTCCCCTACCTTTTCGTGAGCGTGGCGGTAAAAGAACTTTCTGTTCCCGTCATTGTGTTTACCCGAGTCGCCATTGGTGCGCTCATACTTATTCCACTAGCGATGCGCGCAGGTTCACTGCGAGTGCCACGCTCAAGTTATAAATATATAGCGCTTTATGCAATCTTCGAAATGTTCATACCCTGGACGTTGATTTCTGATGGACAGAAGGATGTGAGTTCTGGACTTGCTGGTCTGCTCATCGCAACCGTCCCCATTTGGGCAAATCTTCTCGCTGCATTAGCTGGTGATCGATCGGTGCGACATCCGCGTCAAATGATAGGAATAATTATCGGCTTCATTGGTGTGGTAGCGCTCGTAGGCGTTGATTCATTTATGGAGAGCCATGACCTTCTCGCTATGCTCAAAATTCTCTTCAGCGCATTCTCGTATGCATTCGCCACTTTCATGGCAACACGACACCTGACTTCTATTTCAGGGGTCGCTGTTAATGGATTAGCGATGGCATTGACTGCAATTGTTTTTGCAATTCCCGCTCTCAACTCATTGCCATCACGGATGCCCTCCAATCAAGCGCTCTTCTCGCTCCTGGCTCTTGGACTCTTCTGTACAGCCCTAGCTTTCTACTTCTTCTTCACTCTCCTTCGCTTAATCGGCGCCCCCAGGGCCTCGACAGTGACGTACCCAAATACTGCAATCGCAATTGCCCTGGGAGTCATCCTCCTCAGTGAGCCGGTCACTATCGGCATGGGGGTGGGTTTTCCTATGGTTTTGCTTGGCTCGTACCTTGCTACATCTCGGCGTAATCGACCTCTTGATATTTCAGCGAGCAGAAAGTAGCAGCGCCTCCTAATCTTTAGCGCATGGCTCTCGCCCTTCTCCAGTGTGGGTGCGGCACCCCCTGGAGCGTCACCGACAAAGGATTGGTGATCTGCGAGCGTTGTCAGAGACCAGCACATCCTGCAGTAGCAGTGTTAGTGGCGAAAAACTAAAACCCAAATTTTTCTAGGGCGCGTGGATTCCGTTGCCATTCAGATTCCACACCCACATGAAGTTTAAGAAATACCCGTTCACCTCGGTACGACTCGATCGCCAATCTCGCCTTGGTGCCAATCTCTTTGATTCGCTCCCCAGATTTACCGAGCAATATCTTCTTCTGGCTATCGCGCTCGAGGAAAATCTTCCCGTAGATGACCGGAGTCTTCCCATCCTCTCCTAGAGTGATTTCTTCAATAGTCACCATAAGCGAATGTGGCAACTCTTCATTTAATAATTCAAGTGCTGCCTCTCGAATGAGCTCACTATAGATGTCGTGCTCGCTCTCCTCACTAATGAAATCCTCTGGATAAAGAGCCGGCCCTTCTGGAAGGTTGGCAATTAACAACTCAAGAAGTTTCTCGCAATTCATTTCTTTCTTTGCAGAGACAGGAATAATCTCTCTCCACGGCGCAAGATTGCCAACACCTGCTAATTTCTCCATCAAGGTAGGTGGAGCAACGCGATCGCTCTTTGTCACCACAGCGATGAGCGGAATGGATCCACCAGTGATCTCACCGATGATTCGTTTATCACCCGGACCGATTTCCTCGTCCGCAGGCAGACAACAGATAATGAGATCAACCTCACTATAAGTCTGTGCGACGAGGGCATTCAAACGCTCTCCGAGTAGAGTCTTTGGTTTATGGATACCTGGAGTATCTACAAGAATCACCTGACCACTTTGCCTGTTGACGATTCCGCGAATTGCACGACGTGTTGTTTGCGGACGTGTTGAGGTGATTGCAATTTTTTCACCTACTAAAGAATTGAGTAAGGTCGATTTGCCAGTGTTGGGACGCCCCACTATGGCGACGAAACCTGAACGAAATTCATCCACTCGTTAA
>JBEAMN010000143.1:0-3052 GCA_041165945.1 Actinomycetota bacterium | reverse complement strand
AGTATGTCGGTAACGATCGCCGCACGCTTGTCTCAGATATGGCAGGGCGTGCATCGGTGGAGCTAAAGAGTCAAGAGATGGGTATCGATGTCAGTACTGATCGAGAACTTGTTGGCAAGGTCGTAGAGCGCGTCAAGGAGATGGAAATGCGTGGCTACACCTTTGAAGCTGCGGATGCCTCCTTCGAATTACTTTTACGGGAAGCACAAGCGGGGGAGAGGGTTCGGTTCTTTACCGTCCTTGAATGGTCTACCAATGTCGAGCGCCGTCCTGATGCATCGGTAATCTCACGCGCCACGGTGAAGATCAAGGCGCGCGACAAGGAGTTCATCACTGCTGGTGAAGGAAATGGTCCAGTGAACGCGATCGATAATGCGCTCCGCAAAGGTCTAGAGAGTATCTACCCAGAATTGGCCGCTTTGGAATTGACTGATTACAAGGTCCGTATCCTCGAAGGCCGTCAAGGCACGAGCGCAGTGACCCGAGTACTTGTTGAGACAAGTGATGGTGACGGCGAGTGGACCACAGTCGGTGTTCATGAGAACGTCATCGCCGCCTCGGAAATGGCTTTGGAAGAGGCTGTTACGTATGGCTTGCTCCGTAAAGGAATAAAGCCCGAGTAACCTTTAATTTATGTATGCAGATACTCTGATTCGATATGAAGAGCATCTGCGTCTGCAGCGAAATCTCTCTGAACACACTATTCGCGCCTACATCGGAGACCTCACCTCACTCTTCGAGCATTGCGCTCATATGGGAATCACTACCGTCGATAAATTGACCCTTCCAGCAATTCGATCATGGTTAGCATCTCTGCAGAGCAAAGGTGGAGCGAGAACCACAATTGCGCGGCGGGCTGTTGCGGTCCGCACATTCACTGCATGGGCAAGTAAGAGTGGATTATTGAAAGAGGATATCGGTGAGCGGTTAGCGACTCCGCGCTCGCAGCGGACCTTGCCAACAGTGCTCACCATCGATGAGACTGAAGAGGTATTTAACTCATTGGCCAGTGCAGTCAACGAAGAGGCCGAACCGCATGCAATTCGCAATATCGCGATAGTGGAACTTCTTTACAGCACCGGAATCCGGGTCTCCGAACTCTGTGGGCTCGACTTGGAAGATATTGACCGTTCTCGAAATACTATCCGCGTCTTTGGAAAGGGTCGGAAGGAACGGACCGTTCCACTTGGTGCACCAGCGCTTCGAGCCTTGGATACGTGGATCGAGCAATCTCGTGGTTCGTATCTGAGTGGTACATCAGGGCTCGCCTGCTTTCTTGGTGCACGTGGTAAACGTATTGATCCGCGAACTGTTCGAGAAGTGGTCTACACCGCGCTGCAAGCGTTGCCGAACTCTCCTCGGGTGGGCCCACACGGCTTGCGCCATAGCGCCGCCACTCATCTTTTAGAACGTGGCGCGGATCTGCGAACTGTTCAGGAGATATTGGGCCATGCATCGCTAGCGACAACTCAAATTTATACCCATGTCTCTGAAGAGCGATTAAAAGCTGCATATAAACAAGCGCATCCCCGCGCGTGAAGAACGATCAATCAAAGCGCGGAAGTAGAACGGCCTTACCCAGATGTTTCATCGGGTTGGAATATTTATTTCCAATCCGCTCACCCCAATGAAGACATGGCCTAGCGCAATGGAATATTGGTGCTACCCGTGCAAAGTTCTCTCCTTGCGCTACTAGATGCCCGATAGTGAAATCGGTGCTTGCAGGTAAATAGGTAGTCCGTCGCAAAACCAATTGATCCAAATGTGTGAGTACGACAATCGGGATTTTATTTACATTACCGATGTAAGAGATGACTCCATCTTGGGGTGCGCGAATCTCTTCACCAAATGTTGCAATGAAATCCACTCCCATATGCGCGCCTGTAGGAGTCCTGACCCCACCTCGCTTAGCGCTCTTACTCTCCGGGTGGTAACTCGATATCACTGGGCGCGCTCCAGGAAGAGGGGAGATCCAACTGTGGGCTGCAGGGATATCGCGTGCGGTGGTAGGCAGAGCCAGGCCTGAGAGAAAGGCGGTAGCAGAGAAGGTGGCAATCGCCGCCCATTTGGAGGCAGAGGAGGCAGAGGAAATAGGTAGGGTGAGATTCATGGCGCCGATAATGGTCAGCCTCTTACCCCGTCGAGGCTGAGGGGGCTCGCTTCTGGGGAAATCGGAGCCCTGTGGGTCAGGTAGGCTTGGTTCCAGCACCGAGTAAAACCGGTGACTTCACGCACATCGAGCCCCTTCACTACCTCGGTCCGCGCGCGAAAGCGAAGCGGTCCATATCGAAGGGCGCCGGCTCGACTTGCTAGGGGTAAGAATCAAATCGATTCCTACCAACAACCGAGTGCGCACGGTCTTACCGTGTGCGGAATTAGGAGCGCGCAACCATGGCGGTTGTCACCATGCGAGAACTCCTCGACAGCGGCGTCCATTTCGGACATCAAACCCGTCGATGGAATCCCAAGATGAAGCGTTACATCTTCACTGAACGTAACGGCATCTACATTATAGATATCCAGCAATCATTAGGTCTTATCGATCAGGCATATGCCTTTGTGAAAGATACTGTCGCCCGTGGCGGACATATCCTCTTCGTGGGAACAAAGAAGCAAGCGCAAGAGCCGATCATCGAGCAGGCTAAACGCGTTGGCATGCCTTATGTGACTGAGCGTTGGCTCGGCGGCATGCTCACCAACTTCAATACCGTTGCTAAGCGTATTGATCGTCTTAAAGAGCTCGAAGCTCTTGAGACAAATCAAGATCAAATTCGCACGAAGAAAGAACTTCTCATCTTCCGACGTGAAAAAGATAAGTTGAAGAAGAACCTTGATGGCATTCGCAATATGACCAAGCTTCCATCAGCAATCTGGGTAGTAGATACCAAAAAGGAGCACCTTGCTGTGCAAGAGGCGCACAAACTCGGTATTCCCGTTATTGCGATCCTTGATACCAACTGCGATCCAGATGAGGTCGAATACAAGATTCCAGGCAACGATGATGCAATCCGTTCCGTTGCACTCCTTACCCGTGTTATTGCTGATGCAGTTG
>JBEAMN010000142.1:0-11132 GCA_041165945.1 Actinomycetota bacterium | reverse complement strand
AACCGGCGAGAGCATTGCTGCAGAACTTCGGCGCCTTACGCTTACCCTCTATTCAACTGCCCGCGATTATGCAAAGGAACGAGGGATTATCATCGCTGACACCAAATTTGAATTTGGAGTGGATAGCAAAGGTCAGATCACTCTTGCTGACGAAGTACTCACTCCAGATTCATCGCGTTTCTGGCCAGCGGAGAGTTGGGCTCCAGGTGGTTTGCAGCCATCCTTTGATAAGCAATATCTTCGTGATTGGCTGACCAATATCGGTTGGGATAAGCAGAGCCCGCCTCCACACCTGCCCGATGAGGTAGTTGAAAAGACCCGTGCGAGATACATTGAGGCGTACGTCGCATTGACCGGTGAGAAGTTTCAGTAGTTTCTCCCATAAGATACCGATGTGGCGAAGGTAATCGTTGATGTCGTTCTTAAAGATGAGATTCTTGATCCGCAAGGTGATGCAATATCGCGCGCACTACCTAGGATGGGTTTCACTTTCTCGCCAACTTCAGTCCGACAGGGAAAAAGTTTTATCATTACTCTTGATCATCAACCAAGTCGCGACGAGTTAAGCGAAATAGAGAGAGCGGCAGCAACACTTCTCTCCAACCCCGTAATTGAATCATTCTCGATTCGAGTGGAGAATTAATGCGGGTAGGAGTAGTTACCTTCCCTGGCACTCTTGATGATCATGATGCGGCGCGTGCTGTTCGTTTTGCTGGCGGTGAAGCGCTCTCGCTCTGGCATGGAGATAGCGATTTACAAGGGGTTGCAGGGGTAATTCTTCCGGGCGGCTTTTCATATGGCGATTATTTGAGATGCGGCGCGATTGCAAGATTCTCACCAATCATGAGCGCAATCATTCCTGCTGCAGAGAAGGGTCTGCCCGTCTTGGGAATCTGTAATGGTTTTCAAGTACTCTGCGAGTCGCATCTTTTACCGGGAGCACTCACGCGCAATAGTGAACTTCACTTTCTTTGTCGCGATCAAGAGATTGAGATTGTCAATAACGAGAGCGCTTGGACATCTGATTTTTCTGTAGGTGAGCGAATAACCATTCCATTAAAGAATGGTGAAGGATCTTTTCAATGTGACGATAGAACCTTAAACGAATTAGAGAGCAATAATCGGGTGATTGCACGTTACGTAGGTATTAATCCGAATGGTTCCCGAAATTCAATTGCCGGAATTACAAATGCGCGTGGAAATGTAGTGGGAGTTATGCCTCATCCAGAGCATGCGGTTGATCCACTAACTGGTCCAACAGCTGATGGGTTGGCATTCTTCACCTCGTTGATGAAAACACGAGTCTGATTATGACGCTAGATACTGTTGCTAGAGCCACCTCCACTCCAGAGGCAATCCAACCTTGGCGCGAATTAGGTTTGAAAGAAGATGAATACCAACGCATTAGAGAGATATTGGGGCGCCGCCCAACTTCAAGCGAATTAGCGATGTATTCAGTGATGTGGAGTGAACATTGTTCATATAAATCCTCCAAAGTACATTTACGACAATTTGGGGAGAAAGCTCCGAAGTCGGATGCACTATTAGTAGGTATCGGTGAGAACGCAGGCGTGGTAGATGTTGGCCAAGGTTATGCCGTCACATTCAAAGTTGAATCGCATAATCACCCATCATTTATTGAGCCATATCAAGGTGCAGCAACTGGGGTCGGTGGAATAGTCCGCGACATACTCACGATGGGCGCTCGACCGATTGCCATCCTTGATCCGCTTCGTTTTGGCCCTGCTGATGCGCCGGATACCAAACGAGTATTGCCGGGAGTTATTGCTGGTATCGGCGGCTATGGAAATTGCATAGGAGTACCAACTGTAGGTGGCGAAGTCATTTTTGATGATTCCTATAGCGGTAATCCACTGGTTAATGCCTTATGTGTGGGTGTGATGAAACATGAAGATATTAAACTGGCAAAAGCCTCGGGTGCCGGAAATTTAGTCGTCCTCTTTGGTGCGAAAACTGGCGGAGATGGTATTGGCGGTGTCTCCGTTTTAGCGAGTGAAACTTTCGACGACAAAAAACCAACGAAGCGACCTGCGGTCCAAGTAGGTGACCCATTTACTGAAAAAGTGTTAATTGAATGCTCGCTTGAGATTTTCAGAGAGGATCTCGTTGTAGGAATTCAAGATTTAGGAGGAGCCGGACTCTCTTGCGCCACAAGCGAGTTAGCTTCTGCGGGAACCGGTGGAATGCGTGTGGAGTTAGATCGAGTCCCACTCCGAGATGCCAATCTCTCACCTGAAGAGATTTTGATGAGTGAGTCCCAAGAGCGAATGTGTGCAGTAATTCCACCTGAGAAGGTTGAACGGTTTATGGAGATCTGCAAGAAATGGGATGTCGTTGCAACCGTTATTGGTCAAGTCACTTCGGGCAAACACCTAGAGATCACCTGGCATGGTGAATTAATCGTTGATGTGCCACCGAGAACTGTTGCTCATGATGGTCCGATATACAACCGACCATTCACTAGGCCCTCGTGGCAAGGTGAATTGGTGTCAAATGGCGCAGAGAACTTGCCACGCCCACGGAACGAAAGGGAAATCGCTCAGGCGATATTGACCTTGATTTCTTCTCCAAATATCTCTGATAAAAGTTGGATTACCTCTCAATATGACAAATATGTCCAGGGAAACACCATTGCTGCAGGGCCAGGTGATGCTGCAGTAATCAGAATCGATGAGAGCACCTTCTTGGGAGTTGCAGTTGCCACTGATTGCAACGGGAGATTCTGCAAACTAGATCCGTATGAAGGCACTCAATTAGCACTCGCAGAAAGTTTTCGAAATGTAGCAGTTACTGGAGCAAAGCCACTGGCAATCACCAATTGCTTGAACTTTGGCTCACCAGAAGATGCTGGCGTGATGTGGCAATTTGCCGAAAGTGTTCGCGCATTAGCAGATGGCGCACTAGAGATGGGTCTGCCAGTTACTGGAGGCAATGTCTCGTTCTATAACCAGACCGGTGCAGTTGCGATTTTGCCTACACCAGTGATCGGCGTGCTTGGCGTGATCGATGATGTTCGCAAGGCAATACCCTACAAATTCTCTGGTGTAAAAGAGTTGATACTTCTTGGAGAGACTCTAGAAGAGTTCTCTGGTGGAGAGTGGGCTCATCTCCAGGGCCATCTTGGCGGCCTTCCGCCACGAGTGGATTTGAAGAGGGAGATGGTTCTTGCTCAATTTATGTATGCCCAACGTGATTTCATTTCTGCAGCGCATGATCTTTCTGATGGCGGTTTAGCTGTCGCTCTTATCGAGATGCTGCTTCATTCACAAACGGGAGCGAAGATATCCATTCATGGCGATCTGTTTACCCATTTATTTAGTGAAAGCACGGGTAGAATTTTGCTAGCAGTAAATCCAGAGGACTCTAACTATTTAGTCGGCAAGGCAACGGATGCGGGAATCACTACTACTCGACTAGGTCAATCTGGTGGCGAGAATCTCGAGATTTCCGGGGTGCTCTCGATGTCGATGTTACATATCCGAGAAGCAAATCATAGAACTATTCCAGCGCTTTTTACCGCTTGAGCACTCGCTCCAGATCAGCATAAGCAGCATCGATTGCGCGGATAGTAGCGTCATCGAGGATGACGCTTACCGGACCGCGCTGGCGAGAATTTGTGAAAATTCCTTGTTTAACGAGCAGGTATTTTTCTACGGCCACGTAGGAATCCAGAGTAGTTTGGTGTGAAACCATCTTCGCGATTGGCGCATGAATTTCAGCGGCACGTTTCATATCTCCAGATTCGAGAGCGTTCCATAGTGCTACTAATCCCCACGGAATCTCAGCGCCAGGCATAGTGCCAACGATTCCAATCGGGTAAGTGTCCATCAAATCAGCACCACCCTGTCCTTCGAAGACTCTCGCACGTGCACCACTCGCATCCTTTAATTGCTGCAATCTTTCGGCGACTGGCTTAGCTTCAGGCTTGAACTGGACGCGCTCTTCACCATATTTATCAATCAAATCAACATATAAAGAGATCTCAAGTGGATGACCAACATAGTTGCTTGCATCTTGCACGATGACCGGGATTGTTACGCTTTCAATAATGGAGATGTAGTACTTCGCAACTTCACTCGAGAGTGGCGCAAAGGCGCTTGGCGGAGTTGCCATAACTGCGGCTGCGCCATCTTCTTGCGCCCACTGCGCCAGCTGCGTAGCAATCTTGGTGCTCTCAGCTCCAACACTTGTGACGAGTGGAACTCTGCCACCGGCTGAAGCAATGACGCTCTGTGCTAACTCGCGTCGCTCATGTGCGGCTAACCGAAGTACTTCTGAGACCATGGCCAGAACAAAACCATCGACTTTGTTATCGATGAGCCAGTTGATTTCTTTCTTCAATACTTCATGATCTATTGAATCATCGGCTTTGAAAGGAGTGGAGAGGACGGTGAAGACCCCATGCAATGGCTTTGACATTATTTTCTCTTGTCCCCTGTTCGGCCTCGGTGAGAGGCCCCTAATGGTATTTTCTCAGTGAAACTCTGTATATCGGAAATTTTGCTACCCCGAATAAGTATTTCCTCTAACGTTTTTACTATCACGAGCGCCCCACTACCGGCGGTATGAAGCGACGGTGCGCCTTGGTTGGGGCTTGTAGGAAATCCAAGTCACAACCTTGATCTGGCTGGAGCACATGTTGTTGATACAGCAAGGGCCAGCCACGTAAATGTTCACTCTGGAAGCCTTGCCATGAGGCTCGTCGTGCCTGTAGTTCTGCATCACTTAATCGGACATTGACTGTTCGCTGATGAACATCAATATCAATGATGTCACCATTCTGTAAAAGAGCTAACGGGCCTCCTACTGCCGCTTCTGGTGAGACATGGAGTAGGCAGAGACCAAATGATGTTCCAGACATTCGCGCATCGGTTATCCGAATCATATCTTTCACACCTTCGGTAGCTAATTTCCTAGGAATCGGAATCATTCCCCACTCCGGCATACCGGGTACACCCACGGCGCCACACCCTCGAAGAATCAACACCGAATCTTTTGTTACAGGTAAATCTGGATCTTCTAATTTTTCACGCATCTCTGCGTATCCTTCAAAAATAAATGCAGGACCACTGTGGATGAATAATTCCGGCGATGCAGCAGAAACTTTTAGTAATGTCCCATCAGGTGCAATATTTCCCTTAAGAAGTGCGAATGCCCCATCACGTCGTAAAGGATAATCTGCTTCACGCATCGCTTCGTTAGGGATGATCTCGCGTGAAATCTCCGCTCGCCAAGGTTTTCCTGTGACTGTGAGCGCATCTAACTCCATTAATGGCTCAATCCGTTTAAGGAGTTGTGGTAGGCCGCCCGCACTATGGAAATCTTGAATGAGGAACTTGCCAGATGGTTCAACATCTGCAAGGACGGGAATTCCATTGCCTAGGGAATTAATATCTTCAACGGTGATCTCTCCACCTATTCGCCCAGCGCATGCAAATAAATGGATAATCGCATTGGTAGAGCCACCAGTTGCATGAAGTAACCGAATTGCATTTCTAAAAGATTTTGGTGTTGCGATAGTTGAAGGAACTAAGTTTTCCTTGACCATTTCAACTATGCGCCGACCCGAAGCGCGCGCAGCTTCTTTGCGCTCGTGAGTATTTGCAGGGATTGTGGCGCTACCTGGCAACATAAAACCAAGCATCTCGGTCATCAATGCAACTGAACTTGCCGTTCCCATCGTGTTACATGAACCCAAGCCGCAACTCAAGCACTCTTCAAATTCACGCCACTCTTCATCTGAGATTCTTCCTGCACGCCAATCGTCAAGCGCACGCCAAAGATCTGTTCCGGTCCCTACCTTCTTGCCTTTGAAAAATGGCGCTGGTCGCGCGCCTGCAGTGACCATAATTGTTGGTAGGTCCGCGCTGAATGCGCCCATTAAGGCACCTGGCACGCTCTTGTCGCAGTTAGCTAGAAGCACAATTCCATCAAGCGGGTATGAGCGTAAGTTCTCTTCGATCTCAATGGAGAGCAAGTTTCGATAGAGCATTGCGCTTGCTTTCATTAAGTCTTCTCCCAGCGAAATAACTGGAAATGCAACTGGAATTCCACCAGCTTCCAGAATTCCAGCCTTTACATCGTCGACAAGTGCGCGAAGTGGCAGGTTGCAGGGATTGAGATCACTCGATGAATCCGCAATACCAATTATTGGTTTAGTATTGTCGGCAGGTACTTCAAGACCCACTGATCGCATCACAACTCGATGTGAAACTGCAGTCTCATCGTTACCTTGGAACCATTCGCTACTGCGCACTGCAAATCCTCCATATAATGAGATTAGGTATTGCCGAACAGCATTTGGTATTACTACCCTCTCCCTACATAGTAGTTATGTCAAGACGAGGCAATTGTGAGGTTAATTGTGGCAACGAAAGAGCGTTACAAAGTTGGCAGCGTCGCGCGAGCCCTCCGTTTGGTTGATTTGATTGCGGCCGCCCCGCAAAACGGACTTACCTTGAGTGATCTCACTAAAGAATTAGGTGTTTCAAAGAGCACTGTGTTTGCCCTGCTTCAAACGCTAATGGATGCAGGTTATGTTCGGCAGACTAAACCGGGGCCTCGGTATTTACCCGGAATATCCCTCGTTCGACTTGGAGATCTTGCAGGGGGACATCTACCAGTGGGTGAAGTTGCTCAACCAATCATGCACCGACTCTCTCGCGCCACGGGATTGACTATTCGAGTCTCAATTAATGATGGTGGCCATCCAGTCTTCGTCTCTCGCGTCGACGCTCCAGGAAATATTCGATTTCTTACGCTCTTAGGTGCACGAGAACTCCCACACGTTTCCTCTGCCGGGAAAGCGATGTTGGCTCAAATGAGCGATTCGGAGATTGCACAAGTCATTGAGCAAACTGGATTGCCCAAACGAACGAAAAACACACGAACTCAATTGAGTCAATTAATGAACGATATTCGACGAATTCGCGCAATTGGATTTGCGATTGATGATGAAGAAGATTGCGATGGCATCTACTGCGTGGGTGCTGCTTTCTTTGATCACAATGGGCGCTGTGCAGGCGCGATCTCGGCGACGGGAATCAAGCGCGATCTCTCGGTCCGCGCAGTTGAGCAACTAGGACGCCAAGTGGTTGATGCAGCTGCGGAAATTACTAGTGCCCTCGGTGGCAAAGTTCGCAAACAAGCCTGAGTTGACTAGGATTTAGGGCATGGTCCGCCGCCCTGACGGGAAACTCACACATGAGGTTGATGGTGAGAAGGGGCCGCAAGACGCTTGTGGAATCTTTGGCGTGTGGGCGCCTGGCGAGGAGGTAGCCAAGTTAACTTTCTATGGTCTTTATGCGCTCCAACATCGAGGCCAAGAATCGGCCGGAATCGCAGTTAGCGACGGCGATCGAATCTTGGTTTATAAGGATATGGGGTTGGTTGCTCAGGTTTTTACTGAAAATGATCTTGCAGTCTTAACCGGGAAGATTGCCATTGGACATACTCGTTACTCAACAACAGGCTCAAGTAATTGGGCGAACGCACAACCAACGCTCCGCTCGACCGAGAATGGAACATTGGCTCTAGCGCACAATGGAAACCTCACCAATACTGGGGATCTAGCTGAGAAACTATTTAAGAGCTCTGGTGATGCGCAGAATCATCTCCATGCAACGACTGATACAGAGATCATGACAGCTTTGATTTCGTTAGAAAAGAGTGGAAGCGTCGAAGCAAATGCACTCTCAATTCTCCCGACCCTTCAAGGAGCTTTTTCGCTTATCTTCATGGATGAGAACACGCTCTATGCTGCCCGTGATAGACACGGTATTCGCCCATTAGTAATTGGCAAATTGGAGACTGGTTGGGTTGTTGCTAGCGAATCTGCCGCGCTCGATATTGTCGGTGCAAGCTTCATTCGAGAAGTAGAGCCAGGTGAGTTCATCGCTATCGATGAAGATGGTTTGCGTTCACATCATTGGACTACTCCAGAGCCACGCGGATGCATCTTCGAGTACGTCTATTTAGCAAGGCCTGACACCACAATCGCGGGTCAAAGCGTTCATCCAGTACGCGTTGCCATTGGAGAACGACTTGCTGCCGAGCACCCAGTTGAGGCTGATTTAGTCATCCCTGTTCCTGAATCTGGAACTCCTGCGGCTATTGGATATGCCAAGGGCTCGAAGATCCCCTACGGCGCTGGTTTAGTAAAGAATTCTTATGTTGGTCGAACCTTCATTCAGCCCAGTCAGACCATTAGACAATTAGGTATTCGGTTAAAGTTAAATCCACTTCGTGAAGTAGTAGCGGGTAAGAGGATTGTTGTTGTTGATGATTCGATAGTTCGCGGTAATACCCAACGAGCTATCGTTCGGATGCTCCGTGAAGCAGGGGCTGCGGAGATTCACGTCCGAATCTCATCGCCACCGGTGAAATGGCCCTGCTATTTCGGGATAGATTTCGCCACTCGCGCCGAACTTATTGCCGCTGGTTTAGATACAGAAGAGATTCGCCGGTCTATTGGTGCAGATTCTCTTGGCTATGTATCGCTGGAAGGTTTGATCGAAGCGACGAACGTTGCTGAATCACAATTGTGCACGGCATGTTTTACGGGGAAGTACCCAATGCCGATTCCAGAAGAGAGTGGAAATGTTGGCAATATGAAACTTCTACTGGAAGAAGCGTAAGTCGGATGAGTGCAGTATGAGCACATATGAATCCGCAGGTGTAAGTATTGAAGCTGGTGATCGAGCCGTTCAATTAATGAAAGCCTCGATTGCTAAAGCGCAACGACCAGAGGTTTATGGTGGTATCGGAGGCTTCGCCGGTTTATTTGATGCCAGCGCGTTAAAGCGATACGAAAGACCGCTACTTGCAACCTCTACCGATGGCGTAGGAACCAAGACGGAAATAGCTCGACAGCTGGGGATTTACGACACCATCGGTGAAGATTTGGTAGCGATGGTGGTCGATGATTTAGTTGTTTGTGGCGCAGAGCCACTCTTCATGACCGATTACATTGCAGTGGGCAAAGTAATTCCGGAACGTATTGCGGAAATTGTCTCGGGTATTGCATCAGGATGCGCCAAAGCGAAGACCGCGCTTATCGGAGGAGAGACAGCCGAACATCCGCTCTTACTCAAAGATGATGAATTTGATATTGCAGGAGCGGCTACTGGCGTCGTCGAGACGCGCAAATTGCTTGGCGCTGAGAAAGTTCAATCTGGAGATGTTGCTATAGCGATTGCTAGTAGTGGAGTGCATGCCAATGGTTTCTCACTCGTTCGCCATATCATCCGCGAGAACAAACTCTCTCTAGAGAGCAATGTCGCAGAACTAGAAAAGACGTTGGGCGAAGCGCTCCTGGTTCCCACCACAATTTATGCTGCGGACTTATTGGATGTAATTTCTGAGGTAGAGGTACATGCGATGGCCCACATAACCGGTGGTGGGTTGGCTGCCAATACCGAACGAGTGATGCCATCACACCTGCACTTGGTGATTGAGCGAAAGAGCTGGGCTTTGCCACCACTCTTTGCGTACCTTCAAGGAATTGGTCAGGTACCTCAGGAAGATCTGGAGCGGACCTTTAATTGCGGGGTGGGGATGGTCCTCATCGCGCCGGCTCAATCGGTTGATCCAGCCCTGACGCTCCTTCGGAGCCAGGGCCATCTAGCCTGGGAGTTGGGTGAGATTTCGCCGGCTACCCGCGCTGGCTCTGGGGTCAAGTTGGAAGGGGCCTTCCAAAACCGATAATCTCTCCCCACGAAAATTACGAAATCCGGGTATTACCTGGAGGCGACTAGTAGGTAAGGGGGTCACGCCATGGGGCGCGGCCGAGCTAAAGCCAAGCAGACGAGAGTTGCTCGCGATCTTAAGTATTCATCTCAAGAAATCGATGTTGAGAAATTAGCCCGTGAATTACACGGCGAAATGGCAGAGCGCGATGATAAAGATGACGATGATCCATTTGCCGAGGGAAATTACATCCGTCGCGCCTAGCGCATCTTTATGGGACCAACCCCTTATGTAGCGTCGTTGCGCGTCTACGAACCACTCGAAGCGTTTAGTGAAATTGAGCAATTGCGCTGGAGTGAAATATCAATAGAGCAACACACTGGCCACGACGAACAATCTCGCGCCTTACGACGAGCGATTAGACCAGAAATCTCCCGGATTGATGGCGCCCACATCATTGACCATGAGGGGCACAGGTATGTTGCTCCGTGGTCAACGGCGCTTCGCACGTGGGCAGCGCTCTCTGATTTCAAGAATTCTCTGCCATCGACGGTAACGCCATATTTCCTTCCTGAAGGAATGGAAGATGCTCTTACTGCGGGAGTAGCAGAATTCGAGATTGGATTTGATAAGGCGCCGCACATCCTCACCGAGACATGGATGATCCCGCCCCGTTGGTTCACGCTCTTCTCACCCGAAGAGCGATTGCGCGGTGATTCACCCGACGGTCCTTTTACGATTGTGCGAACCACATTGATTAATGCACGGAAGCGCTCTCAAATTGCCTACTCGGCAGTAATAAATGCATTTGGCGAGGGCGATGTAGCCGATGAGATGAAGTCACTTGTGGAGTGGCTTGATCTCTTCCATCCCGGCTCGATAGTCGAATTGGATTACGGCGGATTAGCGGGATTTATTGCGCTCGCCGAGGGTGGAATTGAAGAAGATACTTCACTTGAAGATATTCAACGCTCACTGGCTGGTTTAATTTCTGGCGATGGACAAGAGGCTGGAGTCGGCTATTCGCGATTAGTGTCGCGTTGGCGCAAGGTCGCTATGTACGAACAGGCGACTTGATGTGTAATATCGCGCCATGAAAATCACCGGATACAAACTATTTCCAGCCCCACCTCGTGAACTCTTCCTAAAGATTGAAACCGATGAAGGAATTGTCGGTTGGGGCGAGCCTGTGCTCGAGGGCAAGACCGATACCGCCGCAACCTGTGTAAAAGAGTTGATGGAGTATCTAGTTGGCAAAGATCCGCGAGATATTGAGAAGCATTGGCAACGGATGCTCAAGGGTGGTTTCTATCGCGGTGGGGCAATCGCTTTCTCGGCAATCTCAGGAATCGATCAAGCGCTCTGGGACATTCTCGGAAAGAGCCTCAATGTTCCGGTGTACACCCTTCTTGGTGGCGCAGTTC
>JBEAMN010000141.1:0-2787 GCA_041165945.1 Actinomycetota bacterium | reverse complement strand
TGCAAATCTACATTTATGAAGTAGACAGCGGCATTCGATTCTTTTGAGTAATAAATTGATGAGTAGCACTTCATCGACCTTTCTTCGATCATATCAATCACTTTTCTCGCCGAAATACTTTCAACAATGCTGTTGCCAACAACGGAAGAAGGACTGTCGCAGATAAAAACCGTCACGGAGAAATGATCCAACTGTTCAAATCCGTTACTATCACTGAAATAAATACATTTGAATGCGAATAAGTCTTTCCTGGATACATCATCTGAATCCTCAATTTCGTCGAAGTTTCTACTCATCTGTACTCTCTGGAAGGTCAGGTCATAATCGGAGGATTAAAAATATATAACAACTTTCCAACTGTTAATTACCAATGAAAAATTTCTAAATTATTAAAATATTATTTTATATTTTGATCATTCATAGAATGACGATTACAGGTCAGGTCAGGTCATTCTTGTTATCGAATGTTACGAGGAGCAAATTGACATTGAGATTATATCATGAACTCGGAATCAAAGCCAAGAGAAGTTAAGGTGATTTATTTTTAGTTTTCCCGCTCGATCCGATTCGATTTGAATTCCGAATTCAGGTAGTATTACTTGGGGATACTGGAGTCGGAAAATCGAGTTTAGTTTTAAGATTTGTAACCAACAACTTCAAGCCATACAGTGAATCCACGGTATCGCATATATTATTTGTGTTTCAATCCCTAGAGACCATTTCCTACCGATCTCATTAGATCGGGGCATCGTTTATGAGTAAAATAATAATGGTTGGATCCAAACCGTTGAAGTTTCAAATTTGGGATACAGCTGGCCAAGAAAAATATCATAGCTTAGCTCGTGAGTAATTTAACTGCGTTAAACACTTGCGTTAATATGTATGTGGATGCCAGCGATGTATTACAGAGGGGCAGCCGCAGCTATCATCGTCTATGATATCACACGTGCAAACACATTTGATGTATTGAAGAATTGGGTTGAAGAATTGCGGAGCAAAGGGCCAAAGGATATCGCCATCGCAATAGCCGGTAACAAAGCTGATTTGGAGGGACACCGCGAGGTGGACAAGAAGATGGCTGCTACTTTCGCCGAAGATATTAACGCCATCTTCTTGGAAACAAGCGCCAAAGATGATCTTAACGTACAGAGTATTTTCGTTCAGCTCAGTAAGTGCCTGTACCTTGACCTGACCTATCCGTTTTCACTTCGTGCAATCTCTGCATCACAGGTCAGCGTCTGCCTGCCGCTGCGCAGTCAGACACCAATGTGATAAGAGGCAACGCGGCCTCTTTGAAGAATCGCGCGGCTCAGCCGCCGCCGGGGAACCGAACAGGCTGTTGCTAGACATCGCTCCGGATCTCACCACCATTTTGCCTTTTGTCCTCGTCACTTCTCTTTATCACTCGTGTATCATATGCTGCATCCTCTCTCTCTATCCATGCTCCCTTCTGTCTCTATTAATGCCAATCAGTCACTCCCTCTTCCCTCAATTAATAATAAGAAAAAGAAATCAAAAAATATCTGAGCCATATAGATGGATTCTAAAGGAGCTTGCTCTCATCTAGCCTCTTTCCATCAATCCTCCTCATCCGCTTCTTCTGAGAAGGATGGCATGCTCTTCTTGGATATTGCGGAGGCGTCGGAGGCGGACTTGCCCGCATGAGGCGCCACGGCCTCTCGCTCCCTCTCGTCGCCTTTGGCCTTGGACTTGCCTTGGATCTGCGCGTAGAGGTTGCTCTCCGCCAAGAGAGGACCGGCGATGGCGAGGAAGATGTTCATGACCTCCTCGTCGTCAGAGGTGAACACGCCTCCCCCGCTGATCTTGTTGATGAGCTGCAGCACCCCGATGACCTGGTCGTCGGCCTTGAGCGGCATGCAGAGGATGGCGCGAGTGCGGTAGCCGGTCTTCTTGTCGATCGTCTGGTTGAAGTGCGGATTGTCGTACGCGTCCGCGATGTTCAGAGTCTGTCCGGTGGTGGCGACTATTCCTGCGATGCCCTGGTCCATCGAGATCTTGATGTTTACCTGAGTGTGTGTGGTGGAGTGAGAGATTAAACAAGTAGAAGAAAGAGAGAGAGAGGGAGAGAGAGGGAAAAGGCGAGAGTGAAGGAGTGCGTACCTCTCCTTGCATGGCGAAGAGGCCGCGATGAACGTTGTCCACGAGATAGAGCGTGCATCGGTCGGCGTCAATCACCTTGGTGGTGCGCTGCGTGATGGTGAAGATGAGCGAGTTGACCCCCATCTCGCCTTGCATGGAGCGGATGATGTCCAGTAACGAGCGGAACTTGTCCCTCGCCGACTCGGCGTGGCGGAAGAGATTGGCATTCTGCAGCGCGACGCCTGCTTGAGTGGAGAGCATTTCCATGACCTCTTCGTCGATGCGTCCGAAGGGCCCAGTGCGCTTGTTGAGTGCTTGCAACACGCCCACGATCGAGCCGTCGGAGCCGTGGATGGGCATGCACAGGATGGTGTTGGTGCGGTACCCAGAGGCCTTGTCCGCGCTACAAGGGGAGGGAGTGTAGTAGGTGGAGGAAATGAACGAGACTACTAGAGAGGAAGATTTGGTTAACCTGCTGCTGAAGCGAGGATCCGAGTACGCATCGACGATGTTAATCGTTTCTCCCGTCGCCGCCACTGTGCCAGCTATTCCCTGCAAAACATTGTCACTGGAGGTGATTGACTGTCCATTAGATTAAACTGCACCTGTCCAATAGGGACGCGAATGTTCTTCGCCCCTTCTGCCACGCTGAGAACAAGTTCCTGAGTGATCTTGTCCAATGTAAAT
>JBEAMN010000140.1:0-3031 GCA_041165945.1 Actinomycetota bacterium | reverse complement strand
TACGGACTTTTTGAGCACTTCCGTAGAACGCATCGTAATAACCAGCCGACAGCGCATACGTTCCTAAGATGATTCGTCTCTTGACTTCATCACCAAATCCAGCATCTCGAGTAAGGCTCATTACCTCTTCTGCGCTCTTGGTGCCATCGTCTCCAATTCGAAGTCCATAACGCATCGCATCAAATCGAGCCAAGTTTGATGATGCTTCGCTTGGAGCGATGAGGTAATAAGCGCCTAGAGCAAATGTGAAGTTAGGACACGAGACTTCGATGATCTCTGCACCTTGAGATTCCAAGATTGCTAACGACTCCGCGAATCTCTCGGCAACACCTTTTTCGTATCCCTCTCCACTGAGCTCTTTGACGACTCCAATTTTCATTCCCTTTACATCAGCGCGTTGCGCCGCTGCAACGACATCGGGTACTGGCGCGTTAATGCTTGTTGCATCTTTGGGATCGTGGCCTGCAATCACCTGGTGTAAAAGTGCAGTATCAAGGACTGTTCTGGCGCATGGTCCGGCCTGGTCCAAACTGGATGAGAAGGCCACTAAGCCATAACGAGAGACGCCACCGTATGTGGGTTTCACGCCCACCGTTCCAGTGACTGCTGCTGGTTGGCGAATGGAGCCGCCGGTATCCGTTCCGATTGCAAGTGGCGCTTGGAATGCAGCAAGCGCTGCTGCAGATCCCCCGCCAGATCCCCCGGGTATCCGATCGGTATCCCACGGGTTGCGAGTTGGACCATAGGCAGAGTTCTCCGTTGAAGAGCCCATCGCAAATTCGTCCATATTCGTTTTTCCGAGAATGACCACGCCTGCATTTTTCAACTTGGTGACAACTGTTGCGTCATAAGGTGGTCGCCACCCCTCGAGAATCTTCGAGCCACAGGTAGTAGGAATGCCCTTTTGTGCAAGGACATCTTTGAGCGCAAGTGGCACACCGTGTAGCGGAGATTTCGTAGAGTTTTGATTCTTGTCAGCCATCTCCGCTTGCGTGAGAGCCCCTTCAGAATCAACGTGCAAGAAAGCGTGAATCAACGAATCAGTCTGAGAAATTTGATCAAGATGTGCTTGGGTCACCTCACGCGAAGATACTTCTTTTCTTGCAATGAGTGCAGCTAACTCTGATGCTCTCTTTTTGATGAGATCGCTCATGCTTCTTCACCCAAAATCTGCGGAACTCGAAAGCGTGACTCCTCGCTCGCTGGCGCACCACTCAAAGCCTCATCAGGAGTAAGACTTGGCACAATTACATCAGGGCGCGTGACGTTGGTGATTTCTAATGGATGCGACATCGCTGGGACGTCAGCTCCGGCCGCCTCTTGAACGACTGCAACAGCATCGAGGATGCCATCAATTTGCCCCGCTAAGTCTCCGAGCTCTTCCTCGCGAAGGGTGATTCGAGCGAGCGCA
This sequence comes from Actinomycetota bacterium, assembly GCA_041165945.1. GTDB lineage: Bacteria > Actinomycetota > Actinomycetes > Nanopelagicales > Nanopelagicaceae > IMCC26077. The sequence goes on along the minus strand of JBEAMN010000140.1, from coordinate 1,620 downwards.
GCGATACGCGCTACCTCATCACGTGAGATTCTGGCCATACCGCAAAGCCTACCTGCGAATCTGGCCGGTTCCGGTCACGATCCAGGTGGTGGTAGTCATCTCCTCGAGCCCCATCGGGCCGCGCGCATGCGTCTTTTGATTCGAGATTCCAATTTCTGCACCAAAACCCATCTCCTCGCCATCAGTAAACCGAGTTGATGCATTGATCATGATGGCAGCTGCGTCCATCTGATTGATGAAATTCTCAATGGTCTCTGGATTTTCAGAGATGATAGCTTCGGTGTGATTCGTTCCATATTTGCGAATATGTGCTGCGGCCTGATTCACATCATCCACTACTCGCACGTTGATCTCGAGTACGCCATATTCGGTTGACCAGTTCTCCTCTTGAGCAAGGGTGGCATCAATCCCGAGACTTTGGGCGATTGCGAGCGCTTGGGAGTCTGCATGAATCCGAACTTTCTCTTTATCGAGCGCCTCAAGTGCTGTAGGCAGGAATGTGTCGGACACATCTTTATGAACAAGAAGCGTTTCGGCAGCATTGCACACGCTTGGACGTTGACACTTAGCATTAATTAATATCGGTAACGCTTTAGCTAAATCTCCATCCTTATCAACATACACATGGCAGACGCCAGCACCAGTCTCGATTGTCGGAACTTTCGCCTCATCGACCACAGTGCGAATCAAAGCGGCGCTTCCTCGAGGGATGACAAGATCAACTAAGCCACGAGCATGTAGCAGCTCTGTGACGCTTGAGCGATTTGCTGAGGAGACGAGTTGAATCACATCTGCTGGCAATCCAACGCTTGATACCGCATCACGCATAATAGAAACGAGAATCTCATTTGATTGTGCTGCACTGGATGATCCACGAAGCAAGGCACAATTACCAGATTTCAAAAGAATCACAGCAGCATCAACGGTGACATTGGGTCGCGCTTCATAGACCATTCCCACCACACCAAAAGGAACAGTCACCTGTTTTAAATGGAGACCGTTCTCTAGTGTTCGCTCTCTTTTGATTACTCCCACCGGGTCGGGCAGGGCTTTAATCTTCCGCGCACCACCTGCGATACCGGCAATTCGAGCGGGATTAAGCGTTAAGCGATCGATCAGTGATTCCGAAATTCCTTCACCACGCGAACGGAGAACATCCTCGTTATTAGCGGCGAGAATCTCATCTTGTCGCTCCAAGAGCGCGGTAGCAATAGCTTCGATAGCGCCATCTTTTTGAGCGCGCGACGCATGCGCTAACACGAGCCCAGCAGCGCGCGCAGCTTTCGAAAGCGACTCAATCATGGGTAACAGCCTAACCAATCAGCGCTCGGATAGGCTTACTAATATGTTTCTACTCCGCTGGTTGCGCCGTGTGCTCCTCTTTACTCTTGCGCTCTACTTACTTCTCTTTAGCTTCACGAGGCTGATTCACTATCCAGAGCCAATAGCCGCAGCCCGGTTGGGTTTTGCCCCTGCCCATGCCACACCGAAATTGATGCCAGCCCACTACATCCCACCCTCTGATAACCCGCGGGTATGGAACAACGCACAAGAGTCGCTACCTGAAAAGGTTTCCTTCAAAGGAAATGAGATTGCTTTTCAGGACTTCTTAGATCAGAG
>JBEAMN010000139.1:0-2715 GCA_041165945.1 Actinomycetota bacterium | reverse complement strand
AACCATAAAAACCTGCACCTACAACGGTGACTTTCTTTGCCATGGCGATTCCTTTGAGCGTATTAAGGTTTATCTTGATATCGAGAGAACTCTACAACCCCTTGGGAAGGGCGATTGCCAGCCCGAATAGTAGGAGAGCAATCGCCAGCGGTAAGTAGCGCTCAATTTTGCGTTGGTTCCACTGTGCAAGAGCAATCACGGCAGTACCGGCTGATATCGCCAATGCGCCTGATCGAACGAACCCTGCTACACCAAGAATAACTCCGAGTGAAATTGCGATGTATGCCAAGCGAAATTGAAGTCGGTTTATTGCTCGCATGCATCAACCACATTCATCAAGAGCATGGCGCGAGTCATTGGCCCAACTCCACCTGGCATCGGAGCAACAAATGACGCAACATCACTTACGGAAGGATCAACATCACCAAGTAATCCTTGAGCAGTCCGTGAAATACCAACATCGATGACGGTTGCACCTGGCTTGATGAACTCTGCCTTTAAGAAATGTGCCTGCCCGATTGCCGCTACGACAATATCTGCACGCTTGGTATGGGCTGCTAGATCTTTAGTTCCTGTATGCGTGAGTGTGACAGTTGCATTTTCCTGCTTACGAGTAAGTAGTAGTCCAAGTGGTCTACCTACGGTTAATCCTCGTCCGATGACAACAACTTCGGCACCAGCAAGTGGAATATTGTAATGGTTAATGAGCTCAACAATTCCGCGCGGAGTACACGGCAACGGTCCTGGATAACCAGCCACAAGTCTTCCCAAATTAATTGGATGCAGACCATCTGCATCTTTAGCTGGATCAATCGCCTCCAGAATTGTCTGGGTATTGATTGCATGAGGAAGTGGCAGTTGCACGATGTAGCCTGTGCATTCTTTGGCAGAGTTAAGATCCTTTATTGCCGACAGAACGTCTGCTTGAGTTGCGTTCTGTGGCAAATCCACGCGAAGAGAATTAATACCGACTTCTTGGCAGTCGCGATGTTTACCGCTGACATATGAATGCGAACCAGGGTCATCTCCAACCAGCACCGTGCCAAGTCCGGGAGTGATGCCACGGGATTTGAGGGCTGATGTGCGCTGCGCTAAAGCACCTTTTATTGAGGCAGCCAGAGACTTTCCGTCCAGAATTTGTGCGCTGCTCATATCCACATCCTATTGCGTGCGTTACGCGTGTGAGAAATGTCGAGTGCCGGTAAAGAACATAGCAACACCGGCCCTTTCTGCAGCGGCAATGACTTCTTCGTCACGCACGCTGCCACCTGGTTGCACAATTGCAACTACCCCTGCAGTGGCGAGAATTTCGAGTCCATCTGCAAATGGGAAGAAGGCATCAGATGCTGCAACGCTATTGCGAACACGATTGCCAGCTCGATTTACTGCAAGTCGTGCCGAATCAACCCGATTGACTTGACCCATTCCAATGCCGACTGCAGCACCGCCTTGTGCCAGCAAAATAGCATTACTCTTGACTGAGCGAACCGCGCGCCAAGCAAAGTGCAAATCAGCAAGTACTTCTGAAGATACCGCTGCACCCGTTACTTGTTTCCAATTATTTACATCATCACCATCTGCGTTAATGAGATCTGTTTGCTGTACAAGCGCTCCGCCGGAGACGGGTCGAATCTCGAGCGGTGAAATTCGATTGATGGGGCAGGTCAAAATTCGAATTGAAGGCTTTGACTGTAAAATTTCCAACGCACCCTGCTCGTAGCTCGGCGCAATAATGACTTCGGTAAATACATCCGAGACTAAAGTGGCCATGGCAACGGTGACTTCACGGTTTGCTGCGATGACTCCACCAAATGCCGATACAGGATCGCAAGAGTGCGCTTTGGCATAAGCATCGGCGATATCGCTTCCAATTGCTACGCCACAAGGGTTTGCATGTTTGATGATCGCAACGCTTGGTTGCCCATGATCTAGTACGGCGCGCCATGCTGCATCAGCATCTGTGTAATTATTGAAAGACATCTCTTTGCCATGCAATTGAGTTGCATTGACGATACCTGGGGGTCCACCTCTAAAGATTGCTGCTTTCTGATGTGGATTTTCTCCATAGCGTAAAGAATTTTCGCGATGGTAAATCATTCCAAACCAATCAAGATCTTCCATCTCTTGACTAATTGTGGAACCAAGCCAACTAGCAATAGTGAGATCGTATTCCGCCGTAGTTCGGAATACTTCAAGCGCTAAGCGCTTGCGCTCTTGATCGGTAAAGCCTCCGGCCTTCACTGCCGCTATTGCATCATCGTATTGCGATTCATGACAGAGCACTGCTACAGATCCATGATTCTTAGCCGCCCCGCGAAGCATCGATGGTCCACCTATATCAATTTGTTCAATACATTCTGCAAAGGCTGCGCCAGATGCAAGCGTTGCCGCAAAGGGGTAGAGATTTATGACCACTAAATCAAAGGGTGCAATATCGAGTTCATTGAGAGCCGCAAGATGTTCAGGGTTATTTTGATCCGCCAAGATTCCAGAATGTATGCGCGGATGTAAGGTTTTTACACGACCACCCATGATTTCTGGAAATCCCGTATAGGTACTTACTTCGGTCACCGCAATGCCAGCATCGTGTAACGTTTTTGCAGTCGAACCGGTTGAAAGAATTTCAACGCCAGCTTCTTGTAGCGCTCGTCCAAGCTCGAGCAAGCGGTTCTTTGCGTAAACACTGACAAGTGCACGTCGTATCGGCTTGCGATT
>JBEAMN010000138.1:0-2743 GCA_041165945.1 Actinomycetota bacterium | reverse complement strand
CCAGGGCATGGTGGGCATTGGTATCGATTATTAGAAGTTCGAGTCCTTCACGGGTGAGATCAAGCGGAATCTGCCGGGTTTCTAGCGTCACGCAATCAATCAACAACGCGTGACCTGATGTCGCCATCAAGGAGACTGATTGGTCCATGATGCCGCAAGGCATTCCTACATATTCATTCTCGGCGCGTTGGGCAAGGCGAGCGAGATCAGTTCTGGGCTTAGCCATAGAGAAGATTCGATCGAGTCCTAGCGCCACTGCGCATTCAAGAGCTGCGGAAGATGAAAGTCCGGCACCTAAAGGAACTTGGCCATCGATATGGACATTCAATCCCTGATCCACTTCAAGGGCCCAGATGGTTCCTGCAATGTAATCGCTCCAGTCCGAGCGACGCTTCGAAGGGGCCAAATTGGAGTGATCAATTTCGATCACATCCTTTTTCTGCGCAGAGGTAAAGCGAAACTTGGTGTCGTCACGGAGGGAAATTCTCACAGTGGTGCGCTCGCCGATAGCGAAGGGAAGAACCCAACCATCGTTGTAATCGATGTGTTCTCCGATGAGATTTACTCGGCCCGGAGCAGAAGCTGTTACCGTCTCCACGAAATTAGAGCTTGACCTCTCGCAACTGAGTTGCTGATTGTTCCGGCTTCATATCCATAATGAATGCGCCCATAGCTGATTCCGATCCAGCGAGATATTTAAGTTTCCCTGGTTGGCGTCGAACGCTGGTGATCTGCCAATGAAGACCCAACTCCCTTCGACCTTGTCGGACCGGTGCTTGATGCCACGCAGCGATGTATGCCATCTCTATTCCGAAAACTCCATCAAGGCGCTGCATAACCTCCTTAGCCAAAGCGGGAAATGCATCGCACTGTTCGCCATCTAGCTCGGATAAGTCTGCAACGAATCGCAGTGGTGCAACGTGAATCTCAAATGGATAACGCGCCGCCCATGGAACATATGCGATCCAATGTTCGTTGCGAGCGATGATACGCACTTCATCGTGAATCTCGCGAGCAATCACATCTACAAGAAGCGCTCGTCCGTGGTCTTGATAATATTTCGAAGCCACCTGAAGCATCTTCTCAGTTCGTGGTGTGATGAATGAATATGCATAGATCTGGCCGTGAGGATGGAACAAGGTAACGCCGATCTCTTCCCCTCGATTTTCGAAGATAAATACCTGTTCAATAAAATCGAGTTTTGAGAGTTCTCTGGTTCGGTCGCGCCACGCCTCCAGAAGGGTGCGAATACGCGCAAGCGATAAGTCCTTGAATGCGACTGCATGTTCGGCTGTGTAACAAATGACCTCGCACTTGCCTGCAGCGTCGACGATGGGAGTTTCTAATCCGGCGAGGTTTGGCAATTGCCATGAATTGCTCGGGGGCCTTAATGACGGGAATCGATTGTCAAAAACGGCAACTTCGTAATCGCTCTCTGGAATTTCACTCAGCAATCCATCTCGAGTAGGGCAAAGTGGGCAGAGTTCCTTGGGTGGAAGGAAGATTCGTCCTTGACGGTGAGAAGCCATTGCGACCCACTCGTTCACTAAAGGATCGAGTCGAAGTTCCCCGATACCTGGCTGTTCCTCACGCTCTCTTAGATCGTGGGCGGTTCTACTTTGACCAGCAGTGTCGTAGTAGCGAATCACTCGACCATCAGCCATCTGGCGATCGCTTCGAGTCACTCCTGCTGAAAGTTGCGACTCATTATTCTTCGTACCCATCAGGAGCGTTACTCTACCCGTATGGCTCATTCGAAGCAGAGTCCTGCAAAGCCTGTCACCATTTCAGGTGGTGAGAATTCCCTAGTCGCCTCCGTAATTGATGGCGCTCTAGTCATTCATCATTGGGGAAGGGCATTGACATCCTCAATAGATCTTGATGATCTGATTGCATCCAGGTCGAAAGCAATCGCGCATAGCGATTTTGATCAAATGCAATGGCAGGGAATATTTCGCGAGCATTCGCGTGGCAATCTTGGCTCACCGACGATCTCGGGCCACCGAAATGCAATGGCTTGGTCTACGAAATTTGAGGTGACAAGTTTTACGGCTACGGAAAACGCAATTGATTTCGTGGCAGATGATTCGCTTGCCCAATTACAACTTGTTGGAAGATTTGAATTTGATCGCTTTGGCATACTACGAATCGATTACAGTCTGACTAATCGTGGCGCTGCCTACAATCTACAAGGGCTGAATTATTGGCTCCCGCTCCCTGAGCGAGCTAGAGAGCGGATTGACTTCACAGGGCGATGGGCGAATGAGCGCCAAATGCAGCGATCGAAGATCGATACCGGCCTTTGGACTCGGCAAAGCAGAGAGGGAAGAAGCGGGCATGACTTCACGATTGCTCAAATCGCCCTCACTGAGAAAACTGGTTTCCAACACGGTGAAATTTGGTCAGCGGGTCTTGCTTGGAGTGGCAATTCAGCACACTTCATCGAGAAGTCGTATGACGGACAACTTTGGATTGGAGCCGGAGAGATCTTGCTACCTGGAGAAGTGATCTTGAATGAAGGTGAGAGTTACCAGGCTCCAACTCTTGTCGCTACTTTTAGCAAGCAAGGTCTAGATGGACTCGCTCATAATCATCATCAATCCTTCCGAGCGCGTGCCAAACATCCTCAAGCCGCCCGTCCACTTACCTTCAATATGTGGGAGGCGATCTATTTCGACCATTCACCGAAACGGGTCATGTCGATGGTCGATGCGGCGGCGAAGATCGGAGTCGAAAGAGTCGT
>JBEAMN010000137.1:0-6429 GCA_041165945.1 Actinomycetota bacterium | reverse complement strand
TCTCTGTGAAGGTGGGGTCACCCTCATTCATCAACTACTCACAGAGGAATCTCTCGACTCTTTTTATCTCACACGAACTCACACACGTGGTGATGGCCACTTCCTCGATGAGGATCTGCTCCTTGCAAAAATGTCTCTCACATCACGTGAAGAGGTCAATGGCACTACCTTCGAGCGATACGAGCGCGCCTCCCGACTCATGGGATAGCGCTCTTTACCCTTATATATATGAGTGGGAATAGTGGCTTCATCGGTAATGTCGATGAATTACTCAACGAGCTTCGTGCATTCCGTCCTCGCCCTGAAATTGAGTGTGAAGAAATTCCTGCTCCGGCAAAACTTGCCTCTATTGGTTTTGCTCTCACAGCCGAATGTTTTGAAGGCGATCATGAAGTGGCCAATGGACGCTTCGTATTGCTCCATGAACCTGGGGGCCAGGAAACATGGGGTGGAGATTTGCGCGCAGTGACTTTCATCAAAGCAGATATCGAACAGGAGATGGGATCAGACCCGCTCTTACCTCAAGTGGGATGGTCATGGTTTGAAGAGTCAGTATCAGATCTTTCAGCGACCGGTTTAAGTGGCACAGTAACTCTTGCGCTCAGTTCATCATTTGGTGAACTTGCCGAGCGAGGTGCGCTCACTGAACTGGAGATTCGCGCCTCGTGGACTCCGCTCGCCCAAAGCGTTCCCGAGATCATCGATCACCTCGAACGATGGACCGAATTACTTGCACATTGCGCCGGCTTACCGCCCATCTCTCGCGGTGATGGCGTCTCTACGATGGTCCGGCGAAATAGTAAGAGCAAGTAAACCGCTATCTATGGAAGACGATCTCGAAGAAGTGCAGGAGCAAATACCTCTCCTTACTGCACCTCGCACTCCGCTTCCCGAAATTATTTCCACTCTCGAGGGACTGGAGAGTGCAGTTGGGCAATTGAATCAGGGTGAAGGTGATATCGCACTAGATGCCGAACGCGCCTCTGGATACAAGTATTCGCAGCGGGCATACTTAATTCAAATATTTCGACGTGGTGGTGGGCTCCACCTCATTGATCCCATCGCATTCTCGGGAAGTGATTCCCGTGATGTTTTTTCTGACCTCAATGATGTGATTCGCAGCTGCCAAGTAGTCATCCACGCAAGTTCGCAGGATCTGCCCTGTTTACGTGAGGTCGGGATTGAGCCAACATCGCTCTTTGATACCGAACTTGCCGGCAGGATTGCAGGTTTTCCTCGAGTTGGACTCGGCGCTCTCACTGAATCGTTATTAAATATTCGACTAGCTAAAGAGCACTCTGCTGTGGATTGGTCACAACGACCACTCCATCATGATTGGTTGATCTATGCAGCTCTCGATGTCGATGTATTGCTCGATCTCAAAGATGAAATTGTCCGAGTCTTGCGCAAGAAAGAGAAACTTGAGTGGGCGCTCCAGGAATCGACTGCGGCTCTTCATGCTCCCCCCTCTGCTCCACGTCGAGAGCCATGGCGAAGAACTTCAGGAATTCACCAAGTGAAGAAACCAGAACAACTCGCCATTATCCGTGAGATGTGGCGGGTGCGTGATGCGATTGCACAGGAACGTGATATCGCCGCCGGAAGAATTCTCAATGATCGAGCGTTGATCAACGTTGCACTAAAGCCGCCATTGACTCTTCTCGAAGTGAAAGCTCTGCCTTCTCTCAAACGAGATGCCCAACAATGGTGGGGCGCACTTGAGGCAGCGCGAGCGAATCCCAACGTTGCACGACCTGCTGCCTCTGATGGACCGCCGGCACATATGCGGATATGGAAGGAGCGCTCTCCTCTTGCATATGCTCGATTGACTCATGCTCGAAAAGCACTGAGCGACCTCGCCGCCGAACTTGAACTGCCGGCGGAAAATCTCCTCTCCCCCGACATCAGCCGGCGCTTCTGTTGGCAGGAACCTCCACAAGGGGGGCGGAGCGAATCAGATGTCGTTGACTTCCTGACCTCCTGTGGCGCTCGCCCCTGGCAAATCTCTCATGCCGCCAGACTCCTCCTCTCGATTGAGGGAGCAAGCACCCCTCTAGAGTTAAAGGTTGATGAGAGCGTGAGCGAACTCTCATGAATTACGCAACAAAATAGTTGCGTAATTCCCCCCTCCTCTTTTATCGTCTCCCCATGACAACTCCGAAAAACCTTACGACTCGAGTTCGACACCTAGGCGCCGTCATTGCCGCAGCGCTCCTCTTCCTTGGCGCCCTCACCTCCTGCGCTGCCACACCTGAGGCAGAGGAATCGACATCACCAATCACCCTCTATTCAGGTCGAAGCGAAGAACTGATAGCCCCTTTTATCGAGGCATTCTCTGCTGAAACCGGCTTCGAAGTTGAGACTCGTTACGGGGATTCGGCAGCCTTAGCTGCTCAACTATTAGAAGAAGGGGCAAACTCTCCTGCCGATCTCTTCCTTTCGCAGGATGCAGGTGCTCTCGGTGCACTGTCAGCTGCTGGATTACTCACACCGCTTGCAGAAGAGACTCTCACGCAAACTCCCAAGGAATTTATCTCGCAAGCGGAAGATTGGGTCGGCATCACGGGAAGAGCTCGAGTCTTCGCCTACTCCCCACTGCGCGTGAGTTCCCTCCCTGGAACAGTCGCCGACCTCGTGCGACCAGAGTGGAAGGGAAGAGTGGGAATCGCTCCTACTAACTCCTCGTTTCAAACTTTTGTGACGGCCATGATTCAAAGTCAAGGCGAATTGGCAACAGAAAAATGGTTGAAAGCGATAATCAAAAATGAACCAAAATTCTACGAGAAGAATAGTTTAATCGTTGAAGCCATCGATTCGGGTGAGATTGATGCAGGATTAGTCAATCACTATTACCTATGGGAAGTAGAGTCCGAATTAGGGCGAGAAATCAAAGTTCAAAATCACTTTTTCACGGCGGGAGATATTGGAAACTTACTTAATGTCTCGGGAGCTGGAATTTTAAAAACTTCCAAGAATCAAAATAGAGCGAAGCGATTCATCCAATTTTTGCTCTCCAAAGAGATCCAAGAGAAATTTGTGAGCGATACTCATGAATTTTCGCTTAAATATCCTGAGTTCTCCCCTGAGGGCGTTCCGCCATTGAGCGCGATTGGCGCACCTAACGTCAATCTGTCCGAACTATCAGAGTTGCAACGGAGCCAGAAACTATTACTCAAAGTGGGATTGTTGTAAATAATGATCCGATCCAGTGAGGAATTGCAGAGAAACTCTCAGCAAACTGACGGAAATAATCCTCCATCGACACTCCTGCTCCTTGCAGGAGTTCTCGCGCTGGTATTCATAGCACTCCCCATCTTCTACCTATTTCGATTGGCCATACGCAGTGATGGGCAGACCCTTTCACTTCTCATTTTTCGCGCTAAAACGGCAGAGGTTATTTTTACGACTATCTCTCTTGCAACTTTAGTTTCACTCTTTGCAACCGTTTTTGGAGTGATGCTTGCTTGGACGCTGCATAATGTGAAAATTCCATATAGCAACCTTTTCCGAGCCCTAGTCATGATTCCAATAGCGATACCTAGTTATATCTATGCCTACTGCTGGCTATCTCTTGAAACCCTACCGCGCGGATACTTTTCGGCGCTCATTGTTCTCACGTTAGCAACTACTCCATACATTATCCTGGCGACTTTTTCTGCCTTCGCTCGCATAGATCTGGCACAATTAGAGATTGCCCAGACTTTGGGTAATAATCCCATCCAACTTTTTGCGAGAATAATTTTCCCGCAGATTAAAAATACAGTCCTTGCTGGCTCACTTCTTATTGTGCTCTATGTTTTCTCAGACTTTGGTGCAGTTTCACTACTTGGCGTAGACACACTTACACGAGCGATCCAAAATACTTATCAAGGAAGTTACGATCGTTCCAGCGCTGCCGTCTTAGCGATAATCCTTCTTTTGCTCTCTGCAGTAGTAATTGTTCGTGAGAACCTATGGCGCAATGAGAGCTATCAAGCAAAGGCATCGACCTCCATTACTAAGGCGGGAAAGAAGTACGCAGAAGGAAAAGTCCGAGTCCTTGCATTAACACTGATCGTCGGTTATATCCTGATTGCGCTCGTGCTGCCAATGTCGCTGTTGGTGCAGCGTTTTTTTGCGCGCGAACGAGAGCTGGATTTATACAACATTTTTAACGTGACGAGTTCCACGATTCTTGTTTCTGCACTAGGCGCTGTGCTGGCAATTGCTATTGCGATTCCTCTTGCTTTGTTAACGCTAACAGGATCTCGTCTAGGCAAAATTGCTGAGTGGGGTGTGCTCATCGTGCACGCTCTCCCGGGAATAGTTATGGGCTTGGCATTAGTTGCCTTCGGCTCCAAATTCCCCTTTATCTATCAGACTCTTATGCTCCTCGCGATTGCCTACTCAATCCTCTTCCTCGCCCGGTCGGTCGGTTTCATTTCCGTTTCAATCTCTCGAGTTCCAATGAATCTCGTAGAGATTTCATCAACGCTAGGAAAGAATAAGCGTGAAACCTTTTTCAGAGTGATACTCCCACTTGCTCTACCTGGAATCCTCTCTGGAGCATTACTGGTATTCCTCTCGGCAATGCGAGAGCTTCCTGCAACTCTGATGTTGCGCCCAACTGGATTCGAAACCCTTGCTACTGAGATTTGGAGTAGCGCGAACATTTTCAGATTTAGTGAGGCGGCGCCATACGCACTGCTTTTGGTAATCTTCTCTGCGATTCCTGCTTTTTTGATTAGTCGCCCCGATAGACGAAACTCCGAACGAGGTGAAATCTCATGACTTCGCTTGAAATCTCCGAGCTCTCCGTAAACTTTGGCTCGACACAAGTTTTAAATAATCTCTCAATTAATGTGAAGTCTGGAGATTTTGCAGCGATACTTGGTCCATCTGGATGTGGGAAGACAACCCTGCTCCGAGCGATTGCTGGATTAGTTACGCCGAATTCAGGAGCAATCCGTTTTGATCAAAAATTGGTCAGCGTCTCTTCATTGGTGCTTCCCGCCCATAAACGAAATGTGGGATATCTCCCGCAAGAGGCTGGCCTTTTCCCTCATTTCACTGTTGGCGAAAATGTCGGTTTTGGCCTCAGCATTGGAAATAGAAAGATAAAGGTAAGCGAGCGAAACGAGAGAATTCGAGAGATGCTGGATCTCGTGGGGCTTAGTGAGCTTATCGATCGCAAACCTCACCAGTTAAGTGGCGGTCAGCAAACACGAGTTGCACTCGCTCGCGCGCTGGCAATCAATCCTGCAATCGTTCTTCTTGATGAGCCATTCTCTAATCTCGACTATGCGCTCAGGGTGGATGTCAGCGAAGAGGTAATTGCACTTCTTAAAAAGAGTAAGACAACTTCACTCATGGTTACTCATGATCGTGAAGAGGCGCTGGTATCAGCAGACATAATCGCCTTGATGAGTCATGGAACAATCGTGCAATCAGGCACTCCCCAATCCATTTACATGGGACCACGATCTGCCGAGATAGCTCAAAGCACTGGTGACATCGTGCAGATATCAGCTCAGCGACGGCCCGATGGAACTGTCGTGTCGGTTCTGCACCCCCAACCAGCTCAATTCGATACCCGCGGTGAATTAGGTGCGTTGCTCATTCGACCTGAAGAGATTCGTATTCACGACACCGACAAAAATGGCTCCTACCAGCGTGCGACTGTTTCCCGAGTGAAGTACTACGGACACGATGCGATGGTGGAACTCTCCCTTCCTCGAGTAGGCCCGCCTGAGCAAACTCCCCTGCTCGCCCGAGTGGCGGGACCGGTCGAGTATGTAGTCGGCGAAACGGTCTACATCGAGCACCACGGGCCGATTCGCTGGGTGTCGAAAAAGGTTACTGACCAGTAAGGTTTGTCGTATGTCTACGACTTCCACAGGATCACCACAACCATCAGTAGTTCTCATAGACGCAGTCCGCACCCCTTTTGGTAAGGCGGGAAGCCTTTATGCCGGCACTCGTGCCGACGACATCATGGTGCGCTGTATTCGAGGACTCCTGGAACGTAATGAAAAAGTTCCCCCAGAAGATATCGACGATGTTGCAATTGCTGCCGCAGCGCAAAATGGGGATCAAGGTATGAACATCGGCCGGAGCGCATCTCTCCTTGCAGGCATCCCTCAATCTGTTCCTGGATATTCAGTCGATCGCTGGTGCGCTGGTGCACTTACCTCAGTGACCACGCTCGCGGGAAGTATTGCGATGGGCGCATATGACATTGCATTAGCTGGCGGCGTCGAACATATGGGCAATCACCCGATGGGCGATCTCATGGATCCCAATCCGCGTTACTTAGCAGAGAAGATGGTGGATCAGGATGCACTCTCTATGGGCGCAACTGCGGAACGTCTCCATGACAAGTTTCCGCATCTAACCAAAGAGCGTGCCGATCGTTACGCCTACAACTCACAGATGAAGACTGCTGCTGCA
>JBEAMN010000136.1:0-6516 GCA_041165945.1 Actinomycetota bacterium | reverse complement strand
ATGGGCTGCAGCTTCACCAGCCTCAAAAATCTCACTACCGGCAGGTGCGCTCCAGGTCGGAAAATTTCGCGCATCAAGACCTGGTTCGAGCGCATTAATCGACTTCGGCGCAGCAATTGGCTTACGCCATCCATGAATGACCCATCCTTTGTAGAACGGGGTGTATACCCGGTAATTAGTGTCATCAGGTTTTCGCACTCGACCCGGCGATACTGCATACGGGCTTCCTACTTTGATCAGTGGGATACCAGCGTCGGCAACACGCTTATCACGTGCTACGCCATAGGGTTCGAATTCTTCTGAGATGTAAACACCGGTGACATTATGTTTGGACATCAAATCTTTCAAGACAGTTACTTGATCACCCACATGGATATGTAACTTGTTCCCAAGTGATTGATCGAGGGCGCGGAGTGAGTTGGCTAGATAAGCTAAACGCTTAGAGCCTGCATGCTTAATCAACTTCTCATCAAGGATAAAAAGTGGGATTATCGCCTCAGAATTTGCAATCGCATCTGAGAGCGCAGGATGATCGATAAGTCGCAAGTCGCGCCGAAACCACATAATGGCTATCTGACGCTTTGCCTCCGCCATACGTTAGTTATGGAGTGAGTGGATTGAGCTATCCCAACCTTTAACATCCTCTGGCTTACGTGGCCCTGGGCCGATGTAGCGAGCAGATGGCCTGATCAAACGTCCAGTTCGCTTCTGTTCGAGAACGTGTGCTGCCCATCCTGCAGTTCGCGCAGAGGTGAACATAGAGGTGAAGAGGTGTGCAGGTACTTGTGCAAAGTCGAGGACGACTGCTGCCCAGAATTCTACGTTGGTAGCAAGAACGCGCTCTGGATAGCGTTCTTGAAGCTCGGCGAGCGCTGCTTGTTCAAGGGCAAGTGCAATCTCATAACGCGGTGCGCCAAGTTCCTTTGCAGTTCGACGTAGAGTGCGAGCACGTGGATCTTCAGCGCGATAGACGCGATGGCCAAATCCCATCAAGCGCTCACCGCGATCCATAACATCCTTGACGTACTTGCGAGCATCGCCAGTTTTCTCTACTCCTTCAATCATGTGAAGGACACGAAGTGGTGCGCCGCCATGAAGTGGTCCGGACATCGCTCCGATAGCACCGGAGATCGATGCGGCTACATCGGCTCCAGTTGAGGCAATGACTCGGGCGGTGAAGGTGGATGCATTCATGCCATGTTCAGCGGCAGAGACAAAGTAGGCATCAATCGCGCGCACGTGGAGTGGATCCGGTTCACCGCGCCAGCGGATCATCATTCGCTCGACAACTGTATGCGCCTTATCAATCTCTGCTTGCGGAACCATTGGTTGCCACGTTCCACGAGCAGATTGCGCAACATAAGAGAGAACCATTACTGATACGCGAGCAAGATTGCTTCGCGCTTCATCATCTGAGATATCTAGTAGTGGCTTTAATCCCCACGCAGGCGCGAGCATTGCAATCGCCGATTGCACATCAACGCGAACATCACCTGAGTGCACTGGCAATGGAAATTGTTCGGCAGCAGGAAGTCCTGGATTAAATTCATTATCAACGAGTAAGCCCCAGACATTTCCAAATGTCACGCGACCAACGAGATCCTCGATATCGACTCCGCGGTAGCGCAGCGCGCTTCCCTCTTTATCCGGCTCAGCAATCTCTGATTCGAAGGCAATGACGCCTTCAAGACCGGGTTTAAAGTCGTCCATGGGGCTCCCTTGAGAGTAGGTACTGGCACGTATTCTGCCCCTGCTTTGGGCTCTGGCAAACCAGAAGTGCGCCTTATCTGGGGGTTTTAGAGAGTGGCGCACCACACACTCACCTCACACAGGCGCCTTGAGGGGTCTAGATTTGCGCATATGAGCGAACCCTCTGATATCAATCAATCGATACGAGAGATGCGCCGCTCGTATGGACAGGTCGGACTTACCGAAGCCCTAGCCGGCGATAATCCACTCCCGCTCTTCTCACTCTGGCTCCAGGAGGCGGCGGGCAATCCCTACATCGTCGAAGCTAATGCCATGGTGCTAAGCACCTTCGATGGCAAACAGATCTCGGCACGAACGGTCTTACTCAAAGGCTTTGATCCCGAGCGCGGAGGATGCACCTTCTTCACCAACTATCGCTCACGTAAAGCTCAAGCGATGGATGGCAATCCAGAGGTCTCACTCCTCTTTCCTTGGTTTCCCATGGAGCGACAAGTAATTATCAATGCTCGTGTCGAGAAAGTATCGCGAGGAGAATCCGAGGAGTATTTCGCCTCTCGACCATGGGGGAGTCGGATTGGCGCATGGGCTAGTAATCAATCGACAGTGATCTCGGATCGAAGTGACCTGGAAGAGAAGTGGCGCGTGACTTCAGAGAAATACCCTGAAGGCTCCGATGTTCCGCTCCCCGATAACTGGGGTGGGTATTGTGCAATTCCTCACTCTTTTGAATTTTGGCAAGGTCGGTACTCCCGTTTACATGACCGGATTCGCTTCGCGCGTATGAGTGATGGCTCATGGTTGCGCCAACGATTAGCTCCCTAATCCACCTGCTATCCAAACTTCGGTAGGCTCCCACTATGAGCGCAGATATCACTATTCCCGCAAACCTCAAACCTCGAGATGGTCGATTTGGATGTGGACCCTCCAAGATTCGCTCCGAAGCGCTATCAGCGCTCGCTGGAAGTGGTGCATCGATTTTGGGAACCTCGCATCGTCAAGCGCCAGTAAAGAATGTCGTGAGCCGCGTTCGCAGAGGGTTAAAGGATCTTTTTGCTCTCCCTGAAGGCTATGAGGTTGTGCTCGGAAATGGCGGCTCAACCGCGTTCTGGGATGTAGCCACCTTTGGTCTCATCGAAGCGCGCTCACAGCATCTAGTTTTTGGTGAGTTCTCCTCTAAATTCGCAAGCGGCGTGAAGAGCGCACCCTTTCTCGGAGACCCTGTAGTAATCGAGAGCGCTGCCGGATCACACCCAAGCGCTCAAGCAGATGCCAGCATTGATTCCTACGCGCTCACTCATAACGAAACCTCTACTGGTGTTTCTATGGAGATTAAGCGGCCCGCAGGAGCAACTGGAATTGTTCTCGTTGATGCGACAAGTGCTGCCGGTGGGTTAACGGTCGATGCAAAAGAGTTCGATACTTACTATTTCGCGCCGCAGAAATCATTTGCCTCGGATGGTGGATTATGGCTTGCGCTCATGAGCCCAGCGGCTCTTGAACGTAATGCGAAAATCGCTGCGACAAATCGTTGGACGCCAGCATTTCTTGACCTTGCGATTGCAATAGAGAACAGCAAGCTCGATCAGACGTACAACACTCCTGCAGTGGCAACCTTGATGTTACTTGCCGAGCAGATTGAGTGGATGAATGAGAACGGTGGACTCAACTTCTCTACTGGCCGAAGCGCGAAATCTGCAGAGACTCTCTATAACTGGGCAGAGAGGACCTCTTACACCACCCCATTTGTTGTAGATCCTGCCATGCGCTCCAAAGTTGTGGGAACTATTAATTTCGATGACAGTATCGATGCACTAGCTGTGGCAAAGACCCTTCGCGCCAATGGAATCGTCGACACCGAGCCGTACCGCAAACTTGGCAAGAATCAATTACGAATTGGCATGTTCCCTGCAATCGATCCTGCCGATGTTGAAGCGCTCACTACCTGTATCGAGTACGTTGTCGATAAAATATGAGTAACCGCGCTCGCCGAATAATCACATTGATTGTGCTTGTCGGAATCGTTGCAATGATTGCAATTGGTGGGCTCTAGATATTTCCTAGAAATACTTCCGAAAAACTCGCTTTATCTTTCGAGTAATTGGAAAATCCTTAATTACCTTATGTTCAGCTGGCTCATCAGGGGTTGCCACTTTGTCTAATGCAGGTGAACTTTGATCTAAGGAGTCTGCAATACGCTCTAAGTTTGTCGCAATCGAAATATTTCGAGCAAGTTGCTCAGGATCTGCCTTACTCGCATCCTCAATCAATTTCTCGGTGAGATCAGCTCCGGCTTGGCGTACATCATCAGTGATAGAGGAATCGCCGTCATATCTGTCATGACCATCTATAGTTGCGAAGTCCTTTACCTTCTCCGATATTGCAGAGCTCGCAGTGGCTAGCGCCTGCGCTATTTGAACCCGCGTACCTTCGCTTAGTCCCCCTTCGACTGCAGTGTCAAAGAGCGTTCGCGCAATGGTGCGCACCTGAACGACAGTGTGCTCCACAGCAACTCCGCGCGCATAGAGCTCCTCTGCTTCATCGAATTCCGCTGTAGGAAACCACCGGGCAAAACTCTTCGCCTCGAGCGCTTGTGCGCGAACCTTGGGAATCTCTTCTACTAACAGGCGTGCTTGGGCTAACCAATTACCAGCATCCTTTTCGGTAAAACCATGGGCAACTCCAGAAGACATCTTGGCTAGAAGTAATGCGCACTTGTTTCCCAGGCGGGAGATTTGATCGATTGTTCGCCCTGCTGGAGTTTTCGGATGGGAGAAGTAGGAGAAGAGAATGGCAATCGCGGCTCCTAAAAGAGTGGATTGTGTTCGATGGATTGCGGTGTTCTCACCGAATGCCGGTCCAATCACAATGAGCGCTGTCACTGGAACGTTGATGGAAGCGACTTCTCCTAGGTGTAGCGCGCGAGCGACAACCGCGCAAAGAAAGACCGTGATACCGACTGTGATAAAGCCGAAACCAAAGAGCCACACTGCAGTCAGCGCAATCCCGGCGCCGATTGAAGTACCAACAATCTGACCAAACCCCTCGCGAATTGATTTATGGACGGAGATGCGCGTTGAGAGGCTGGCTACGATCGCTGCTACTAATCCCCCATCAACTATGAGTAGGTCGCCTAGTACCCAGGCAACCGCTGCGGCAACAGCTGTGACGGTGATCTGACGAACCCATACGGCGCGGTCGGTGAAGAGTTTGATAAACCGCTTACCAACATTGGGCTTGCCCACCATGCGCCAAGTATCTCGCGAATTATGTAAGACTTGCCAAATGGCTTCTGAGGTCAGGATTCGAGCGGTTGAGCGCGACTACCCCGTCAAACGCTCGACAAGTCCATTCGATGATTGGGGAGCGATCTCGGAAGAGGCTCAATCAATGACGATATTCCGTTGGCTGATCGAAATGCAAAGCGCAGGCCAATGGCAAGAAGTTGGCAATCTTTCGGCGCATGCAGTCTGGTATGGCCCGACGGAGAGCTCGAAGGCGATGAATATAGGCATCAGCGTGCTCGAAGAATTTCGCGGACAGGGAATTGGTTCGATCGCCCAGCGTTTACTTGCAGAGGAACTTCATGCGCAAGGGGTGGTACGTGTAGAAGCATCGACCGATGTTATAAATATTGCCGAGCAAAGAGCGTTAAAAAGCGCTGGATTTATCTATGAGGGAACTCTGCGAAAAGCTCAAGGGCGAGCTGATGGATTGCATGACTTGCAGGTCTGGTCACATCTTTCGTAGGTAGGAAACGTGGTCTGGATTTAACTCCGAGAGATCACGTGCACCTAGTAATTTCATGGTTCGTAGCATTTGTGAGCGCAAGATCTCCAGCGCACGATCGACTCCAGCGCGACCGCCGGCCATCAAGCCGTAGAGATAAGCGCGCCCTGCCCATGTGAAATTAGCACCAGATGCAATTGCGGCAATGACATCACCGCCGTGCATGATTCCGGTGTCCATATGAACCTCTGCGCGTTTTCCTACTGCAGCAACGACATCAGGGATAAGCGTGTATGGCACAACCGAGCGATCCATTTGGCGGCCACCGTGGTTTGAGAGAATCAAAGCATCAGCACCGGCTTCTACGGCAGCAATTGCATCATCTACTCGTTGAATTCCCTTGACGACAAGTTTTCCATTCCATTGAGTTCTAATCCACCGCAGATCCTCATAACTGATAGTGGGATCGAAGACAAAGTCCATCAACTCAGCTACTGTGCCTTTCCACGAATCCAAAGAGGCAAATTTCAACGGTTCGGTGGTGAGAAAATTCATCCACCACGCTGGTCGTGGAATCGCATTAAGAATGGTCTTTGTTGAGATTGACGGCGGAATCGTCATTCCATTTCGTGTGTCGCGAAGTCGGGCGCCTGCCACTGGAACATCGACAGTAAGAATTAGGGTGTCAACGCCAACATTGGCGGCGCGATGAACCAGCTCCATGGAACGTTCCCGGTCTTTCCACATATACAACTGAAAAGCATTTCGCCCTGCAGGGGCTGCCTTTACTACCTCTTCGATAGAAGTAGTTCCTAATGTCGAGAGACAGAATGGGATTCCAGCTGCTTCTGCCGCTGCAGCGCCTGCCCGCTCACCTTCATGCTGCATCATCCGTGCAAAACCAGTAGGTGCGATTCCCAACGGCATCGAATGTCTTTGTCCAAGCATTTCAACGGAGAGGTCGACCTTGGAGACATCAATTAAAATTTTGGGATGGAATTGAATACTTTCGAAGGTTTGACGGGCGCGCTCAAGGGAACTTTCTGTTTCGGCAGATCCATCTGTGTAATCGAAGGGCGC
>JBEAMN010000135.1:0-3860 GCA_041165945.1 Actinomycetota bacterium | reverse complement strand
AAAGACTGGACTGGTAATCCACGTCGCCGCAGCTATCAACATGAATGTACAAATCGAACTGATGGTCAGAATGCGACGGACGCCATGTATATGGACAAGATGGCCCATTACGAGAAAGGCGGTTAGCGATCCGATTGTTCCTATTGTCAGAAGGGAGCCGAATTCAGCATTACTCAAACCGAGATTTCGTTTCACATCGACGAAGCGAGTGACCCAACTCATTATTCCAAGACCGAAGAGGAAATGTAGGGTGGAAAAGAGGCGAACCTGTCCTGGGGTTACTTCCCCACCTGCTGTGGAATTCACTTCACTACTCAAAATAACGCCCTCGCCAATGCACTTCTCGCCTTTGCCAATTCCGGATCATCGGGTTCCAACATTGCAAAAAGCGACAATACCTGAAGGCGGATGGATTCTCGTTCATCTCCGACTGTGAGTTGTATGAGATTGATCAAACGTGAAAATGCTCCAGAGATATCTCCGGATAGAAATTGAAAATCCGCTGCAATCTTCTGATTCTCAATATCGTGCGTATCCGACTCTGCTTTTGCCATCACCTCCCCTCTATCATGTCCGGTAATTCGAGTAAGTAGCGCAATGTTGGCGAGACCTTGGAGCGCATCTTTATCATTGGGTTTACGGGCCAGTAACTTCTCGAACTCCGATTGAGCACGAGCGAGATCATTGACGGCGAGCGCACCATACGCGGCGATTACCTCTGGCTCCTCGGCCTCTTGCGCCGGATCACCCTCGCTAGCGCCTCCAGCAACCCCCTGTTTCTTCGCCAGTTCGACGACTTTTTCCAACAATTCAGTCAATTGCTCTGGTGGAATGAGTCCTTCAAAGAGTGGGGCAACTTGTCCAGCAATAAGGGCAATTGTGGTGGGAACTCCAGTGGCCCGGAGCGCCTCGACAATCGCGCTCTCCACATCAGCGTTAACTGTTGCTAATTGCCAAGCGTGGGAATGCTCTGCCTCTCGCGACATTCTCGTCAGGAGATTAACGAGAGCAACGCTCTCACTGCTGCGCGGAGTCCAGAGCACGACCACTACTAATTTCTGCTTTGAGAGCGGAATTAATTGTTCAACAAATATCCGCTCATTCGCTTCAATGACTGTTCCGCCTGGAATGCTAGGCGGCTCTTTCAATGAACTCAGGTCAAATGCGCGATTGAACTTACTGGGGAGTTTGGCCATAGCTCTATCCTAGCGAGAAAGCTAGCTAGTAATCCGGGCGCGAAATTGTTGATGGCCAGTGAGAGCATCAAGGAGTTCAGATATTCCGCTTCGCTCCAATGCGCTCACAATCACCACTGGCGCAACCCAACCATCACTGCGCTGTGAGATTTCTTGTGACCGAATTATTTCTTGTCGTAACTTTTGGGCACCTGCAAGATCTCGATCGCTCTTGTTGATGACAAAAATATCCGCTACTTCCATGATGCCTGCTTTAGCGCTCTGAATATCATCGCCGGCGCCAGGTGATAACACTAGAAGCGTGGTATCTACATGGTGCATCACTTCTACCTCACTCTGACCTACGCCAACTGTCTCCACGATTACCGGTGAATAGCCAGCCAAAGTAAGTACTTTGCTAGCAAGTGGCGTTGCTCGTGCAAGGCCGCCGAGGTGTCCGCGTGCGCTCATCGAGCGGATGAAAACCTTCGAATCACGATAATGCTCATGCATCCGGATTCGATCTCCAAGAAGGGAGCCACCGCTAATCACTGAGGAGGGATCTACGGCAAGCACACCAACTTTTCGCCCTTGATTGCGAAACTCCTTAATTAAAACCCCCGTCAAGGTCGACTTACCCACTCCAGGACTTCCAGTGATCCCTATCCTCTGGCGAGCATCAGCAGGTAGTTGAGTGACAAGGCCTTCAATTGCAGATGCTGCTGCCGAATCGACCTCACCATTCTCAACAGCGCTAATCGCCTCCGCCACCAACTCCATCTCGCCACCGGCGAGCGCCGCAAGACTTATCTCTCCCACATCTGCCACGATACGACTATATGAGCCCCATTGCGATTACCGGAATCCTTGCCATCGATCATGTAGGCATTGCCGTCCCTGATCTGGCAGCAGCCATCACCTTCTACCAAGGTTCCTTTAATGCGCAGGTACTCCATCAAGAGGAGAACCAGGAGCAAGGCGTAGTGGAGGCGATGCTGGCGATAGGCAGCGAGGTTGGCTCAAACTCCGGAACACTCATTCAGCTTCTTGCCCCGCTCACACCTGACTCAGCTATTGCGCGTTTTCTCGATAAAAGCGGGCCAGGGATGCAGCAACTCGCCTTTCGCGTGGAAGATGTGCGGCAGGCAGCTGCGCAAGCGCGTGCTCTTAATATTCGCACTCTCTACGAGGAGCCAAAACGCGGGACTCACGGCTGGCTCATCAACTTTCTCCACCCCAAAGATTGCGGTGGAGTTCTTATCGAATTGATTGAAGAGCAGTAAAGCTGCTCGATAAACTCCTCTGGTGGCTCAAGATCTCGGTAAAGAATTCGGTGAGGTAGGCGCACCTTTTAGCAGAACGCACCCGTTCTATTTCGGTTTTATCGCCGCGCTTGGCGCACTCGCCGCGCTCACGCTGACTCGGGCATTGGCCTCAGCAAGTCAGGTTTTCGTCTTGATTCTGGTCTCGCTCTTTATTGCAATGGGGCTCAACCCAGCAATTGAATTTCTTCGTGGTCGAGGGCTAAGCAGACCACTTGCTGTAATAGTGATGCTCTTCTCCGTCTTGAGCTTTGTCACACTCTTTTCGATTTTGATCATTCCTCCGATTATTTCTCAAACCAATCAACTCATTACTTCGGCGCCAGATCTCATTAATCAATTACGGTCCAATGCGACTTTTGCCCACCTTAATGACCAATATGGATTCCTCGATACGTTGGAGACGAACACCCGGCTGTGGATTGAAGATGACAAATTTGTCCTCACTGCGTTTGGCGGACTTGTCGGAGTAGGAAAGTTTGTTCTTAATGGCACATTCGCTGCGTTAACTATCTTGATACTTACTCTCTATTTCATGGCATCGCTTCCACAGATCACAAAAATTGCTTATCGAATCGCTCCAGCATCGCGACGAGAGCGAATCGCGAAGATCTCTGATGCAATCATCGCGCGCATCGGAACTTTCGTGGGAAGTCAGATTTTGGTTGCCTTTCTTGCTGCGCTCTTTATTGGAATCTTTTCGGCGATTTTGAGTCTGCCGTATGCAGTATCACTCGGGATGTTCGTCTTTGTCTGTGCCTTGATTCCCTTGATAGGTCATTTCATTGGTGCAGCAGTGGTGACTCTCGTTGCATTCTCACAGAGTCCAACTAAAGGCTTGATAATCCTCATTGCCTACATCCTCTATCAGCAGATTGAGAATTACATCATTGTGCCGCGAATTATGAAACGAAACTTGGCGATTCCTGGTCTCGTGACAATCATCGCCGCACTCGTCGGTACTTCACTATTAGGTTTAGTGGGCGCGCTTCTAGCTGTGCCGATTGCCGCCGCTGTGCTATTGATTATTGATGAAGTTGTTTTACCGCGAGCAGAGACTAAGTAAGTTCATATTCGGTTGGAAGCGGATACTTCGTCGGATTAACGATCTTCACAATCTCATTATGAATCCGTTGTACCGAGGGTTCACCTATCCATAGATGCTTACCATTTGCTACCTCAATCATCTCCAATTGAGTGAGTTTGGCAAACCGCACTCGCGCTTGATGGGGTGTTAGAAAATCATCGAATTCCGGGACTATCGCGATTACTCGTCGTCCATCATTGGCCCACCACACCAAATCGCTCTCTTGTGAAGTACGCAGCGGAGGGCTGAGCAAGATCAAACCTTTGACGCGCGGAT
>JBEAMN010000134.1:0-3928 GCA_041165945.1 Actinomycetota bacterium | reverse complement strand
GATACGAAGCGTGACTTGATGATAAGCAAAGGCTGCGCCAGCTGAGATAAGTGCGCCAGTTGCCGCTGGAACATCAGAGAGATGAACCCAGAATGAACTTTCTTGTGGGTCTCCGAAGTACCAGATGAGGAGTTGATAGAAGATGACGCTTGCGCCAACCAACATCGTTACTAAAGGTGCAAATATTCCAATGAGAAGCAGATAGGCACTCCAGAGCGAACTCTCTTCACCCTTTCGCTCGCCGAAGAACCAATATGAAATCCAAGGGACCACGGCAATTCCAAGAAGTGTGGCCCCTCGAATAAGTTCAGATGGACCAGAAGTTACGAGTGTGTTTTCGCTAAAGGGGAGGAGGGTGGTGGTGATGGAAGCGATGATTCTAGCTAATCCAACGACAACCAGGACGAGTGATATTG
The DNA here is from genome assembly GCA_041165945.1 of Actinomycetota bacterium. GTDB lineage: Bacteria > Actinomycetota > Actinomycetes > Nanopelagicales > Nanopelagicaceae > IMCC26077. The sequence goes on along the minus strand of JBEAMN010000134.1, from coordinate 3,512 downwards.
CGCATGCCAAGAGGTAAGAAGGTTGCCTTCGTTCAGTAGTAAAAATACGTCGAGCAAGGCGGTAGTGGAGTGCAAGAGTAAGTGCCCAGATAACTGTAGTCGCAAGACCTTGTCCATCTACCGACTTGTCAGTCAGGGATGTAATCACAAATTGATAGGCATTCACAGAAGTAATGATCAGCGCGGTAATGGGTGCAATTACAAAATAGAGTTGGAGCGCAAAGCCATCATTCTCATCTTTATTGGGACTTAAGGATTTCCTGTTCCAACGTGTGATGAGTAGCAAGAGTGGCGCACCAACGACGATGAATGCGGTGTTTCTTGCCATCAAGTTCTCATCTGTGACCAACCTATCTGGTGCCGGAAGCAGATTTGCGATGAGGCCCGAGAGTCCAGTGTTGACGATAACGAGAAGAACAAGCGTTGCTAGATACTGAAAGATTTCCCGTATCTCATCGCCGAAGTCACGCCGTGCAGAACGACGGATAATGAACCAGCGAATAATCAGTAGCGGAACAGTAAAAGTGATGAGGAGAGAGATGATGCCAAAAATCATGGTTTCTCCTGCTCGCAGTCATAGAGCGGCCATGGCGTCCCTGCAATGCGCCACAAGCCCGATTCCTTCTCTAATCGGATAACTTGGTCTTCTTTCCATCCGCTCACCATGTCATTGCTGCTGTAGCGAATGCGCACCTTCACTTTGGCATTTGCTCCGCTTATCTCAGATTCGACTAGATCGATGGTTATTTCTTGGGAAAGGCCCTGTCTATCAAGTTCGAATAGTTCACAAGGAGAAGTGGAAACAAAATAACCGAGCGCTCCTTCGCTATCTCGTTCAGCTAGTGCCTTGAAAAAAGATTGAACTGTCGCTTCTGGAGTTCCTGAAGCAAATTCACTTGTCTTACTCTGGGTCGCCGAGAAGATTGCCAGTGCAACTAGTGCGAGCGCTCCAAGTGAGGCGATGATGCGATAGCGCATTGACATGACACGAGTCTACGCTCGGTTCAAGCAACATTCGCTCTTTTCTTACGAAACTCCCAGTATGCGAGGAAACCAACGACCATGGCAAAGCCAAAGAGGAGATCTTCAATAGGAGCACCTGCAATTCTCCATCCCAGGATCTGAGTTGCGTCATAGATTACAACTTCGCGAGTGGTAAGCCAGGAATTCGTGAGAAGTTGGAAAGGAAGAATTATTGCGTAACTAGCCCAAAATGCTCTTGTCGTCAGTAGTGATGTCTTGAAGATAAAGATGTCGCTAAGTACGACGAGAATTAAGGCAAGGGAAGTAATCTCGGTATAAGTCATGACTTCTCCTCCTTCCAATGAGGACGAAGTTTGGTCACACCTTCGTAAGTAAGGATTATCGCAAGCGGAACAACGATGAAGAAGAGCAATTCCTCAAGAGGAATATTGAAAGGAAGGATTACTCCCAGGGTCTGACCTAAATCGAATTTCCAGTGACTCAAGTGAATAGCAAGTGCATCCCAGATTAGAAAGAAGATAGAAATCGGAACGATGGTTGTAAGGGTAAATCGAATCCTGCGAAGGACTCTCAGTTTGAAGGCCCATTCAAGCCACCAAGATCCCGCAATCGTAAAAGCCAACATGGCCAGATAGGCCATCTCTCCCATGCCTCATGATGACACGCGAGCGCTCGCTCGTGAGGTTATTCGCTACAGATGCGCTGCACCGAGTTTATTCTCAGGTCGTGAATGGCGCCCAGATCAGAGTATTTGATCTGATGAGAAATCTCTCTACCACTATTGCGCTTCTCTCCCTCGTAGTTGGTGGAATCTTCGCGCTTTCAATGGATAGCAGCTCCATGGGCTGGCAAGTGGCACTCGCACTTTTTGCACTGGCGGTAGGGATACCCCATGGCGCTTTGGATCACTTAGTTTCCATTCCACGAGATTCGCTGGCAAAGACTGCGCTCTTTATTGTGGTTTACATACTCATTGCAATAGCTGCTGTGATTGCAATCATCTCCTGGAACGTCGCTGGTTTCTATCTGGTAGTCGTGATGAGTGCCCTGCACTTTGGTATTGGAGATACTGCTTTTCTAGCAGAGCGAGATCGATTGAAAGGACATTCGCTAGCGCCGAGAACATCTCAGATTAGTTACGCGCTTGCCTCTGGTTGCACTCCTGTACTGATTCCTTTGGTCAATGAAAGAAGCACTAGCGCTCTAGCCATGGTCAATCCTGCTCTGATTGAGTGGCATAAAGGTGCAGACTCCTGGCTATTGCAGTCGACCTTAGCTCTCTTGATCGTTGCGATCATTATTCAGATTTTTACGGGGAGAGTTCGAGACGCGATAGATCTATCTCTCCTTGGATTCGTAGCTTTCTTTTTGCCGCCTCTTGTTGCCTTTGCGATCTACTTTGGTACCTGGCATGCGCTACGACATACTGCTCGCCTCACAGTAAATCTCGCTTCATCCCAGAGATCTTTCGCGAGGGGAGATGCTTTTGGAGCGCTGCGGGCGGCGGTCATTCCGGGCATACCAGCCCTCGTGGCAACAATTCTTGTTGCTGTAGGAATAGTTTCTTTCAGCGGAAGCGAGCTATCCGATGATTTTCTTTGGACTCTCCTCGTCGTGATATGGGCTCTTACCGTTCCACATATGATGGTTACTGCCCGCCTTGATCGGCGCGCGCTCTCAAAGAAATAGCCGTGAAAAGAATCAAAATTCCAAGAAGATTTCGCTTTCTAGTATCTGCTTCTATATTGGCAAATCTTCTGATTTCGCCCCCTGCGGTGCCTTCTGAATTTGATTACCTCTTTCCGGTAAAGGACTGCAGAGTTAAGTACTCTCGCTATCACCACGACTATCCAGCGACTGACATTTTTGCCAAAGCCGGTTGCAAATTTATTGCCCCGACGGCAGGACGTATTGATCAACTGTCACGAAGAGATACCTGGTCAGGGAGTGTCAATGCGGGTGATACGCGAGGAGGAAAATTCGTCTCATTGATCGGTGATGATGGGGTTCGATATTACGGCTCTCATCTTCAGTCAGTGAAGAAGGGTCTCAAAGAAGGTGCGAGAGTCGAAGCTGGAGAGGTGTTAGGAGAGATTGGAAATAGTGGAAGTGTGCGTGGCACCTCGCCACACCTCCACTTTGGTATCTCTTGGCCGACAGAGGAATTTTCGGGGCAATATCCATGGTGGATTAGGAGGGGTGTGCTAAATCCATACCGATTTTTAGTGGCTTGGCAAAAAGGCAAATATTTATCGCCTGTGAAGAGCGTTCAAGATTTGGGAGGGAAAACTGGTGGAGTGGTTAAGAAACCTAAAGATTAGAAAATAATTTTGCATCAAAGTCGAAGGGCCCCAGCTTTCGCTGGGGCCCTTCGATTGACAGTGTGATCGACTAGTTAGGGACTACTTGGTCGGCCTGAGGACCCTTTGGTCCCTGGACGACTTCGAAAGTCACCGCTTGTCCCTCATTGAGGCTGCGATATCCGTTTCCTTGGATCGCTGAGTAGTGAACGAACACATCTTGTCCGC
>JBEAMN010000133.1:0-5125 GCA_041165945.1 Actinomycetota bacterium | reverse complement strand
GCCGGAGGTGGCGGAGCTTCAACTATCGGGGCGATACAGGATCCGTTAGGAGCTTGCACAAAACCTGGATCGCATGCGGCCGAAGCTGGCAGAGCGGTTGGCGCGAGTAATCCAAGAGTTGAGATGGCAAGCGCCACTAAAAAAGTAGCAAGGGATCGAAAGCGCTTCATTCCGACCTCCAGAGGGGGAGCTGACTGACCTGACGAGGATTACAGGATACTCCCGTACTTATATATAGAGAAAAGCCCCCAAGGGTTTTCCCTTAGGGGCTTTCTGAGAGTTTTGGAGGCGTTTACTCCATTGGTCCGATGACGATGGCCTGATCGGATGGCTTTGCGACAAAGCGAGCATCCTTCGACGGGTTGAGATGGATACCCGCAGTTAAGCCGGTCCCTGCCTCATTATCTCGGTAGCCGATGATGACCTCGCCACGCGCTCGACCTGCCGCTACGAGTTCGGCATAACTGGCCTCGCCCGATGCGACGTAGTAGTTGATTGGCTTAGCGCTGAGGTACACCCCACCAGGGCCAAAGAGTTGCTGGAATATTGGTGAGAGATGCGGTGATTGAGAGAGTTGAGTCATCATCAAGCTGGCAAGGCGATCGCTCACCACGAGATCTTCTACCGCAACAACTCGTGCTAACTCGACATTGTTGCTATCAAGGATTTCAGCGATGATGCGAGCACGTCCATAACCAAATGCTCCCCACTGCTTCAACGTGTTCACCGCAAGGAGTGAGAGCAAGGTTTGGGCATCTGCATCGGCTGGCGCAGTCTTTCCACGGTAACCAAAGATGATGACCTGGTCGAATTGTGAACCAGGGAGCGCAGCCGCAAGCTCATTGAAGCTTCCGTCATACGCACGTGTGATGACCTGCATGTTAGGTGTGCTCAAGTCCTTCAATTCATCAGATGTCACTCGAGCGGCTTGTGCCATCACGAGTGCGGCAGAGCCTGGCGTTGCGTAATCACCAATCTCCCGGAGCACTTTCTTGGCCATCGAGTTCCACCCGATGACAAGTGTCTGTGATGGTGCTGGTTTAGGGGCGGCAAAAAGAGCTGTTTGTGGCCCGAAAGAATCAAGCTCTGGACGTGGATTGCTCCAAATGATGCGATCATCGTCTTCAGCAATAGCAATTACATAATCATCGTTGCTAATGACTGTGTTCATTGGTGGATAGAGCCAAACAGCCCCATCGGCACGACGCAATCCGATAAGTGATGCATTTTGATATGCAAGAAGCGCTTCACCGAACATTTTGCCGGCAGCCTCTCCTGCAGGTTGGTAATACATCTCGTTACCTTCAAAATCGAGGAGATCCAAATAGATTGCGGCAAGGCCTGGTTGGCGGCATGCATGTGCGGTGACTTGTGCAATTAACTCTTGAGATTCAACGGTCACCACGCGACCTTGTCCGCTTTGCATCAAGGCATTAGCAGCAGAGGTGTCATTAACGTCAGCAATGACTGTTGTTTTTGAATCAGGTGCAAGATTTGAAAGTGCGGAAAGTACTCCCGTAACAGATCCTGAAGTTCCTTTTGTGCCGAGCACGATGATGCTTTTCGCAGTCGTGACTGACATATCTGCAAGAACTTTTGGATTCGAGGGTTCGACAGATCGCGTGATTATCTTTGTATGTTTGAGTTTTCCTACTCGGTTCTTAATTTCATCGACCATAGTTTCTTGCGGCGTTGGCGCGAGAATTACTGCAGTTCCAGGATTGTTCTCGTTAGCAACATCAAGTTGTTGCAGGATTGAGTAGACCTGTGGACCCCAACCGAGAATCATGACGTGGCCGCTCTCAACAACGGGACCTTTTCCTCGCTTAAGCTCGGTGAGCTTCTTGCTGGTGTTGGCAGTGATGAAAGCGAACATCGCACCGCCAGTAACGAGGCTGGCAATCGTGATGAGAATGCTGAACGAACGACCTTCCCAGGTAAGTTGGCTGAAGCCACCTTTACCAAGAACTGCCCAAAATGAGTTGAAGAGATTCTCTGGAGCGGGTTTTGCGTTCTCCCCACCTCCAACACCATCAGGATCTAGTTCAAGATAGAGCCAGAACGGGATACTCAGAATCGCGGCTGCAACAAGAAGCCAACCGATGAGTACTAACGGACCACGCGCCAACGTGTTATCGAATCGATAACGCATCTTGCGACGGAAAGAATTGTTCTTGGCAGGGTTTTTGGTTGCACCTGCAGATTGAGCTCCATAGGAACGCTCGGTGCCAGTTGGCGTACTCATGTTTATACCTTTCGAAAGGATTTGTCTGGGGTCAGGGTACCCGCCAACGGCCAACTATCACATAGGCGACCAGGACTTTTATCTGGGTGGCCCGTTGGTTTTCGTGGGGAAAACCCTGAAGTTTCGTAGGATTTCTTGGTTCTTTCTGGGGCTATAGATACCCTTTAGCGACGGCACAACGAATCGAGAGAGCCATGACAAATTATCCGCAGCAACCAGAATTTAACGCGGCCCGGGGACCTCAAGGAATGGGCGAGAGTCCACTTACCGATCCGAGCGTGCGCATGATTCTTTCGATGTCGCCTCAAGATGGCTCGCTCCGTCCGCTACCTGCCGATCTACTGATTCAAGAGTCTGCTGATGGAACGATGAACGTTACCTACCCCGATGGATCAATTCGTCAATTGATTCCTGGTGCAGAGGGCGAGGGAAGAATGATTACAACCCTCGCTGATGGCACTCGAATTCAATCCGATTTAACTTTTGGTGAAGGCCAAGTGAGCGTTTCATCGATTTCATCAACGGGTGAGAAGACTCTCTTATCACTTAATGAGAATGGCGCGAATATGCAGCGCGTCACCGCCGATGGACAAGTTTTTAGTTTCATTCCAGATAGCGCGCCTGAATTAATCGAGAGCTTCCGAGAAGCAGAAGCCTTTGCACAAGAACAAGATTTTCAGCGGCAAGAAGATTTTCAAACCAATCAGCAATACGGCGAGTGGAATAACTACGGCAAACCTGCTGATTGGCAACCGGAACAAAATTGGCAACCACCTCAAGGCGATTTCATGCAGCCACCTATGCAGCCGCAGAACTTCGGACCGCAATTTGGTGGACCAGAGTTTGGTGGACCTCAACCAATGCCATTTGCGCCTATGCAGCCCCAGCACTTTGGTGGAAATGATTTTGCCCGACCTGATTATGCGGGAAATAATTGGGTAGATAATGGAAATGGATCGTGGATAGCCCCGATTCAGCCAGATGCATTCCCACAACCACTTTCATTCCAACCACCTCAGCAATACGGCGAGTGGAATAACTACGGCAAACCTGTTGATTGGCAACCGGAACAAAATTGGCAACCACCTCAAGGCAATTACATGCCTTCGCAAAATTATGGTATGCCTAGTGCACATCAGCCATCAATCGCGGCTGCGGCTTGGGCTCCCCAATCCGCTTTATTCCATCAACCGGAACAAAATTGGCAGCCACCTCAAGGCGATTTCATGCCACCGCAGAACTTCGGACCGCAATTTGGTGGACCAGAGTTTGGTGGACCTCAACCAATGCCATTTGCGCCTATGCAGCCCCAGCACTTTGGTGGAAATGATTTTGGCCGACCTGATTATGCGGGAAATAATTGGGTAGATAATGGAAATGGATCGTGGATAGCACCAGTTCAGCCCAATGCATTCCAATTCCCAGCAATCGAGACTCAAGTGCCGGCCCCGTACTCAATGGGTCAATCAAATATAAATGTTGTTCCCGGCGTTGAATCAACAAACTGGCAACCACCTCAGGGCAATTACATGCAGCCGCAGAACTTCGGCCCACAGTTCGGTGGTCCTCAAGGAATCATCGACACCAATGGATACCCTCAACCAATGCCATTTGCGCCGGTGCAGCCGCAGAACTTTGATTCAGGATTCCAACCCGGATTTCAGGGCGGCTACCCACAACCAATGCCTTTTGTAGCAGCGCAACCACATGACTCACTTCCGCAATTTGGTGGCCGGGGGTTTGGTGGCGTTCAAGGAATCATCGACACAAACGATTTCCCACAACCGATGCCTTTTGTAGCAGCGCAACCACATGACTCTCTTCCGCCATTTGGTGGTCCGCAGTTTGGTGGTCCGCAGTTTGGTGGTCCGCAGTTTGGTGGCGCTCAAGGAATCATCGACACCAATGGTTACCCACAAGCAGTTCCAATAATTGCAAATGATGCATCAGTGCCATCAGGTGGCTATGTCGATGTGATGGCTTATTCACGCCAAGCACCCATGACCGATGCAAGTGGTTTCATGAAGCCACCCCAAACTGATAGTTCAGGCTTCCCAATTGCCCCAGATTCGCCAATGCCGTCATTTGATGGTGCCTCACCCGTGGTTGAGATTGTCACGAGCTTTGATGACGTTGCACAAGATCCAACGAATGACGTAGAGCAAGCACCTCAGCAGTAACCTAAAGCGAGAGGAAGAGAAATGGCAGGAAAAAAGTCAGGTTCAGATAACCCCTGGGCCGAGATGAGTCGTTTAAATTTAAATGACAAAGAGGCAAAAGCCCCGGCTCCTGACTCACCTCGAGCTGCAACTATTAAGTCAGACGCTGCTAAGGAAGAAGTCAAACCACCTGCAGCGAAAGAGGAGATAGTCGAAAAAACAACGGTAGCGAGTGGAGCAGTTGCTACTAAAATTGAAGAAGTTCTTGATACCGAAGAGGAAGGCGAAGAAGTGGCCGAGATTGAAGAGGTAGTTGAATACTCTGCAGATGAATTGGAAGAAATGTCACTGAAAGAGTTACAAGCGATTGCCAAGGAAAGTGGTGTTGATTTCAAAGGTCTCAGCAAAGAAGAGTTAATTGACGCCATCATCGAAGAAACTGGATCTGTTGAGGAGGAAGAAGAAATTCTCCTTGAGGATGTAGAAGAATCAGATGAAGAAGAACTCGAAGAAGAGGAAATCGACGGCGAGATGTCGCTCGAAGAAGCAATGGCTCTCCTTGGTGAAGATAGTGAAACCGAAGAGGATTTCAGCGACGTAGAGTTCGAAGAAGTAGAAGAGGTCGTACAAGAAGGCGATGTAAACTTTGAATCAGGTAGCAACTAAAATTTAGTTGCGGATTTGATTTATTTTACGCTCTCGTTTGCACGCTCTAAATCTT
>JBEAMN010000132.1:0-7679 GCA_041165945.1 Actinomycetota bacterium | reverse complement strand
CCTCAGCAAGATATCGCCATCGGGTGGTTCCCGAGTTCCAGAGGGGAGTAGTGATGCCTAACGCCCTAGTCCTCAATGCGACCTTTGAACCGCTCTGCGTCGTATCTGAGAGACGTGCGTTAGTTCTCGTTCTCAATCATCGAGCAGCGGTGATTGAAGAGTCTGGAACTTTTATCCAACACCCAGCGGGAGATATTTCACTCCCCACAGTTATCAGATTGCAACGCTATGTACGCGTGCCCTATCGAAACTCTGTTCCGCTCACGAGGCGAGCGATCTTTGCTCGCGATGGCGGTAAATGTGTCTACTGCCAGGCACCTGCAGCGAGTATTGATCATGTGATGCCGCGCTCCCGCGGTGGAACTCATACCTGGGAGAACGTGGTCTCTGCCTGCCATCGATGTAACCATGCAAAGGCCGATCGGACCTTGAAGGATTTGGGCTGGAAATTAAAGCGGCCACCTCATGAGCCATCGGGAGCAGCGTGGCGAATTCTGGGAACTGGCCGAGCAGATCCGCGATGGGTTCCCTACCTAGAACCATTTGGTGTTGCTGCGCAAAGAGCGTGATGTTTACTTACGCTAGAGTGGGAAAACTATGAGATTAAAAACTATGAAAACACTTCTTGTTACAACCGCTCTGACACTACTTGCGCTCCCTACCTCTCCCGCTTGGGCTGTTCCACAAGAGGGAGCTGCAGATCCTGGCCAAGGGCTTACCGCTCTAGAGACCACGCTCTATTTCGTTATCGCTCCCTTAGGAATCTTTCTTACTATCGTCGTACTCGGCTACGCGATTCATCGTCCTCGTGACGGTAAGAGTAAAGCGGTAAACGTTTTAACTGAGATTAGATAGATTGCACGCGATGAGTAATCAGATTGAGACTTATATAGATGTAAAACTCGAAAATCGAGATCAGATTAGCGTTCTATTCCGCTACGTGCTAATCGTTCCGGTCGCTATTTTTGCATTCTCCTTTGCACCAGGTGGCGCTGAATCGTTAAGTTTAGGAATGGGCGTCATCGTGCTCCCGGTGCTCTTAGCGATTGTCTTTCGTGGCGTCTACCCAAGTTATGCGCTCCGGTTCAATCAAGCAATTTTGGAACTCTCTACTCGTCTCACCGCATATGCGGTCCTGCTCAACGACAATTACCCTTCCATCGAAGCGAACAGTTCGGTTCGGGTGATATTCCCTGATATCGAAGGTGGAAAGAAATTAAATCGACTACTTCCGCTTGTGAAATGGATTCTTGCCATCCCGCTCTACATCGTTGGCGCGGTCTACACCATCTACGCAATCATTATGTTGATTCTCGGTTGGTTTGCCATCATCTTCACCAAAGATTTGCCGCAGGTAGTCGCCGACGTTCTCTTCGGTACTACCCGATACTGGAATCGCGTGTTGGGTTACGCATTCCTGCTCGTCACCGATGAATATCCATCCTTCAGTTTGAAGGATTAAGTTCCGGGCTCCTAGGTTTAGAAGCGGGCATCAACTTTTTGTGCGTTGAGCGCCCGCGCAAGGGCGTCTCGGTTCTCACTCACAAATCGCCGAAGCGCTGCTGGCGCATCTTTGCCAGCTCCGTTTAACCATGACTCAGATTTGTTGAGGACCTCGTCATTGACTTGATAGGCAGGAAAGAAGCCGGTGACAATCGTCGATGCCAGCTCGTAAGAGAGTTTCTCCCAGACTGAGAGAAGTGTTTCGAAATACCTATCGATATATGACTTGGTCAGATCCCGTTGGAGCGGTCTGTTAAAGCCAGCGATAGTGGCGTCATGAATGTGATTAGAGAGTTCGCCGCCGATTGCATCAGCCCAGGCTCGCTCTTTCGCCGCAACTGTTGGAAGCGCGGCTCGAGCAGAGGCCGCATATTTATGTCCGCTAGCGGTGTTATCGCGCTCAAGTTCCGCATCAATCACCTCAGTAGAGCATTTGCCGCGCTCTGCAAGGCAGTTGATGAAGTGCCAACGTAGATCCGCATCAACGACAAGGCCTGGCAGCCTGCCATCGAGCATATCTTTGATCCGTGAATGTTGACGATCAGAGAATGCAAACGATGCAAAGGAACGTGCGTATTGCAATTGCATATCGCTTCCCTCTGCTGCCTGTTCGAGAAGAATCTCTACGCCATTAGCTACCTGCTCGCGTACCTTGTCGCGGTTCTCGTTACATGCATAGAGCTCGACCGCCGTTCCCAATTGCATCAAAGTCATAGACACGACAGAGACATCCTTCTCGGTGGACAGCCCCGTTACCGCCATTGGAACGTATTCACTTGCGCTCAACTCACCATCGCGGAGCATGTCCCATGTCGCTGACCAACAGAGTGCGCGGGTGAGCGGCTCTTCCACGCCGGAAAGTTTGGCGATTAGCGTCTTCACCGATTTGCCATCGAAACGAATCTTTCCGTAGGAGAGATCACCATCATTGATGAGCAGAAGATCACCTTCAGCTTCGCCTTTGAATGCGTCAACTAATGTTGAACTTCCCACCACATCAAGCTCATGGCTCTTTCGACGGACGAGTTTTTCGCCAACGAGATCATAAATACCCACTGACATTCGATGCGGTCGAAGCTCCTTCGATCCTGCTGGCATCTTGGGTGGTTCCTGCTTGACGTGGACTGCTGCATACTTCCCATCGACGACCGAAACCTCTGGTCGGAGCGTATTTACTCCTGCGGTGCAGAGCCAGGTATCCACCCAAGGCTTCAGATCGCGACCGCTCGTGGCTTCAAGTTCTACCAACAGGTCATTGAGTGTGGTGTTCTTCCATGCATGTTTAGCAAAATACTTCTTCAACGCTGCCACGAAATTTGCTTTACCTACATGCGCTACCAATTGTTGGAGAACTGATGCGCCTTTGGCATAGGTGATGCCATCGAAGTTGGTACGGACTGCTTCCAAGTCATGCATATCAACGACAATGGGATGAGTTGAGGAGAGTTGGTCTTGTCGGTAAGCCCAATTCTTTCGCTCGGCGTTGAAGGTGGTCCAGGAGTTCTTGAATTTCGTCGCATCTGCGAGCGCAGTGTAGGAAGCCCATTCGGCAAATGATTCATTGAGCCAGAGATCATCCCACCAGGACATCGTGACAAGGTCACCAAACCACATATGCGCCATCTCGTGGAGGATGACATTAGCTCGCCAGTTGTAATTCTTATCGGTTACCTTGCTGCGAAAGACAAAGTAATCTTCGGCAAAGGTGACGCACCCTGCATTCTCCATCGCGCCGGCATTAAATTCTGCAACCGCCAATTGATCGTATTTATCGAATGGGTAGGCTAAACCAAATTCGCGTTCGAAATATTCGAAGCCTTGTTTGGTAATGAGGAAAATCTCACTTGCATCAAGATGTTTGGCAAGTGATTTTCGGCAGTAGATCCCTAGCGGAACTTCCTTTTTGCCTCTATATATGTCGAACTCTTTGTGATACGGACCAGCAACGAGAGCGGTGATATAGGTAGACATCACAGGGGTAGTGGTAAACGAGGTCCGCTTCTTATCAGTTGAGAGTTCCTCAACCTTATCCACGGGATTGTTGGAGATCACTTCCCAGTGCTGTGGAGTGACTGCAGAGAGAGTGAAGGTTGCCTTGAGATCGGGTTGATCAAAGCAGGCATACATACGACGAGCATCGGCAACTTCAAATTGGGTGTAGAGATAGATTTCAGAATCAGCTGGATCGACAAAACGATGGAGCCCTTCTCCGCTCACCGAATAGATTGCCTCGAGGTCGACCACAAGGGTGTTCTCTGCTGCAAGGTTGGTCAGGTGGATGCTCTCACCATCGAAAGCACTTGAATCTAACGCGGCGCCATTGAGCGTTGCGCTGTACATCGACTTGCCCACTGCATCGATGAATGTTGCAGTTCCAGGTTTGCTGCTACGGAACTTGACTGTAGTCTGGGCGCGGAAGGTTTCAGCGCCAGTAGTGAGGTCAAGATTGACGCGGTAGCTATCGACGGTGATATGGGCTGAGCGAGCAAGGGCTTCGTCGCGGGTGAGATTGACTCCAGGCACTGTGTGACTCCTTGTAGGCGGTGAAAGAGGTCACTATCCAACCACCAGGGCCAGAAATCTGTCCCATTGGTGGCACCCTTGCCCTATGGAGAGCAGGGAAAGCGGTGAACACCCCAACTCGATTCGCACCTATAAGTTGCGTGGCGCCCGGATTACCCCCGCCCAAGAGGGAGCGATCGAGCGATTGGGGGAGCGCTTTCTCCTTCCTGCCTCCCATCATGACCCGATAGAGGTGCGAAAAATATTTCCCAATGCCACGCGACGGGTATTGGAGATCGGTAGCGGGATGGGCGAGGCCACAGCGCAGATGGCGCAGGCAGAACCTGATACTGCAATTATCGCCATAGAAGTTCATAAGCCTGGGGTGGGATCGCTGCTCTGGCGAATTGAAAAGATGGGCCTACAGAACATTCGTATTGTTCATGGAGATGTTAAAGAGATCCTCGGGAGCAAATTTGTAAATGAGAGTTTCGACGAAATTCGGATTTACTTTCCTGATCCCTGGCAAAAGTTACGCCATCACAAACGCCGACTTCTCCAGGGAGATTTCATCCCATTGCTCGCGACGAAATTAGTATCAAAAGGATTGTTACATATCGCCACTGATTGGCAACCATATGCGAAGTGGATAGAGGCTGAATTCGCAAATGCACCACAATTCGTTGGCGGAGTAGTGGAACGCCCTACCCATCGACCGCTTACTCGATTTGAAGAGCAAGGGCTAACAAAAGAACATCAGGTAACGGATTTTTTCTACTACAAACGATGAGGTTCTTTCGAGACTAAAGCGGAGGAAGTTTCTTACTCTCTTCATATTTGCTAATCATGTCGATCCGTCGGGTGTGACGCTCCTCGTTCGAGTAATCAGTGGCAAGGAAGGCATCGACGATTTCGAGCGCCTCTTTCTCAGAGTGCATGCGCTCGCCGATTGAGAGGACATTGGCATTGTTATGTTGACGGGCAAGCTTGGCAATCTCTGGTTTCCACGCAAGTGCTGCACGGACTCCCACAACTTTGTTTGCTGAGATTTGTTCGCCATTTCCAGAACCGCCGAGGACGATACCTAGTGATCCGGCTTCGGCTCCCACAGCTTCGGCTGCACGAAGACAGAAGACTGGGTAATCATCGAGGGCTTCATACTCGAACGGTCCGTGGTCGACGACTTCGTGGCCATTGAGGTGAAGGTGGCTGATGATGAGGGTTTTGTATGCGAACCCGGCATGATCGCTGGCGATATGGATTTTCATGGGTGGATACTCTCAGAAAAAAGATGAGACGCGGTGGATTTTATTATCCACGCGCGCCTCACCATTTATTGGGGGTTTTGCTTTTTACGTGTTATGAGGCTTTCTTTGTTGTAGTTGTCTTTACCTGCTTCACCACGACTTTGCCGTTGCTTTTTGCATTGGTCGCACCGGTGGTTGCTGAAGGAGTCGCTGCTGCTTTCGGTGCGACGACTTTGCCCATTGGACCTTTGCCCATTGGACCTTTGCCCATTGGGCCTTGAGCCTTATGGACGCTTGCCACGTGGGCTGCGATTCTCTCGGTAAGACCTGTCTTTTCAGTTGCTGCCCGCTCAGCGGTCATGCGACCGGCAGCTACTGCTGCATCGATGCGATCAGTTGCTTCTTTTACAAGGGCGGCAATGAGTGCATCTTTCTTTGCTCCTGCGATTGCAGCAAGAGTTTCGCCTGCCTTAAGGCGAGTTTCGATATCGGCCCATGCGAGTCCAACGGTGTCAGCAATCAATTTCTCATGAGCAGCTTTCTCTGCCTCAGCTGCAGCCTTTGCTGCGGCAGGTGCGTTGATTAGCGCCTTGGAGATTGCATCTGATTGCGCTTGGGTGATGGTTCCTGCCTTGACCAATTCGGCAAGAACTGCAGCAACGCCTGCGCCCTTATCTTGTGGGCCTTCCATGTGCATTCCGCCTCTAGGACCGCCATTGCCCATTCCCTTTCCGCGATCATCGGCGAGTGCGCCAGATGCCGAACCCAGGGTTAGAGCTGCTACTGCAGTAACCGCAGCAAGCTTGATGCTCTTCTTCATTCAGTACTCCTTCTTCTTCATCGTTCATCAGGGCCTCGCACCCTTCTGATATCCCGAAGGTTGCTCCTACTCTCTGTGGAGATTAGCCAGGAAGTCTTAGAGGCGTTTGTGAATATTTGGGCTGTTCAGGGGCTCAGGATTTCAGATTTTTATGGGGCTTAGGTGGCTAAAGTCCAGGTTTCAGGCGGTTTCGGACGGTTGCCAGCGGAGAGTAATCGGTTTTCACTTATCTCGGCGCTCAGGTGGCTCCCAGTTTCACGGCTGGGATTGCCCATTTCACCTCAGCCGTGGAGGCCATCGTGAGTACTGCATCTTTCCCTGTCGCGACTCACGTAAGTCGCGCCCTTTCCCTGCTTCTCTTGATTTCTAGCATCTTCATTGTTGATGCGAATAGTTCATTTGCGGCTCCAAAAACTAAAACCGCAAAGACTGTCGCTGTAAAGAGTGCGAAGAGAAGTAATTCATCCTCAGCCGTAAATACATTGCTTAATGGCATAGGTGCACCGAGTGCATCGATTGGTATCAATGGTGATTTTTACATTGACACCGTTGCGATGAATATTTATGGACCAAAGAAAAAGAATGCGTGGCCACTACCCAAAAGTTTGATTGGACCTGCAGGAGTTGCAGGTGCTCAAGGAGCAACGGGTAAGCAAGGAAGTAACGGTAAAGATGGGCGCGATGGTGCCAATGGAAAAGATGGCGAGCGCGGACCCGCAGGAATATCCGGTGGTGGATCAGGTGGAATTGGTCCCGCAGGTCCTGCTGGTTCAACGGGCCCTGCTGGCCCCGCAGGTCCTGCAGGCGCAGTTGGTCCCGCTGGCCCCGCGGGTCCTGCTGGTTCAGTTGGAGCGCAGGGTGCGGCTGGCACGCCTGGAACAGCAGGTGCAGCAGGTGCGCAAGGTCTCCAAGGCATTCAAGGTGAAACTGGTCCACGAGGTTTGCAAGGAATTCAAGGAGATCCCGGTGCTGCAGGTGCAAACGGTGCAGCAGGTGCGCAAGGTGAAGTTGGTCCCGCAGGTTTAACAAGGGTCATTCATGGAGATACGTTGGGGCTTACATTAAATACGAGTTCCGGAGGAACTGGAGTTGCGAGTCAATCCGTGGTGACATATCAAGCGAACAAGAAATATTTCTTCTCGATTCGGCAATTTGGAGCCATAGCGACTGCACAGAAAACGAGAAATTTTGGAATGGAAGTGTTTACAACGAATGTCGCAGATCTTAAGTATTCAGTTTTAGTTACTGAGGCCTACTCTTATCGCTCGGGAGCATCAGTTCACGAATATATTTTCGAAGCTATTGGAACCTTCTCTACCGGAAGCAATGCCGGAGACCTTTCTTTCTCCATTATCGATGGCGCTGGAATCACAGGAGCTGCAGCGATGACTTTGACAGGTAATTATCAACTCATAGAGTCCAATCAAATTACGAGAATTGACCAAACGAATCCCGTAACAGCCGTCACTTAATTGGTATAAATCAAAACTCATGAACCCTATATTGCTGTATTTCCCCATGCCGCGACTTAGACTTCCCAGGGTGGTCGAGTGCCACAAGTGAGGGGGGCAAGTTGTCACAGGAACCGCATCGTCCCTCGAATGAAG
>JBEAMN010000131.1:0-3122 GCA_041165945.1 Actinomycetota bacterium | reverse complement strand
CGAACCAACCTATCCGGTCCATGAGAGCCTCTTTTACTGTGTTGCAAATATGCCCGGAGCAGTGCCTCGGACATCAACTCTTGCGCTTACTAACGCGACATTGCCTTACCTTTTACAGTTGGCAAATCTGGGTTGGCAAGAAGCGATGAAGCAGAGCCCTGCGCTTCAAGCAGGTTTGGCTACCCATGAAGGCGCGCTTTATTCCCCAGAGGTTGGGCGCGCACTAGGTTTGCTCGTGCGAGATATCCATGAACTTACCTCCTGATGTTGAGGTATTTCTCGATCATCTGACGGTTGAGCGTGGACTCTCTCGAAATACTTTGCTCGCCTATCGTCGTGATATCACTCGATATTTCGAGTTCCTCGAAGGACGTGGAAAAGAAATTGCAGAGGCACGTGAGAGCGATATCGATGATTTTCTCAGCCATCTTCGAAGCGGGGATAGTGAACACTCACCGCTATCGGTCTCATCATCGGCGCGATCAATCATCGCCCTCCGAGGTTTCCATAAGTTTTACGCTCGAGAACACTCTCAGGTAGACCCAGCAGCGCAGGTTCGTCCGCCAACGCCGGGAAGGCGTTTGCCGAAAGCCCTTACTGTCGTCGAAATAGAGGCGATGATTACCGGAGCTGGGGATGGTTCTACCGCCCAATCATTAAGGGATCGCGCCCTCATCGAATTGCTCTATGCAACGGGAGCTCGAGTGAGCGAGATTGTGAATCTAGAAATCGATCAGATAAGAAAACCACTGACCTCGCTCCGACTCTTTGGTAAGGGCGGTAAAGAGCGAGTTGTTCCAGTGGGCACCTTTGCAAGTGAAGCGGTAGATGGCTACGCGGTTCGTGGTCGATCTGTATTACTGGCGGGAAAAAGTGAACGGAAGTTTTTCTTGAATATGCGAGGCGGTGGATTATCGCGACAGAGCGCATGGGAAATCGTGCGGAGCGCAGCAATCAAAGGTGGCGTAACAACTGAACTGAGTCCGCACTCTCTGAGACATTCATTTGCCACGCACCTGCTCGATGGCGGGGCTGATATTCGTACCGTGCAGGAACTACTCGGCCACTCGAGCGTGGCAACGACGCAGATTTATACCTTGGTAACAATTGACCGGTTGCGCGAGGCATACCTACTTGCCCATCCTCGGGCCAAGTAAGGGCCCTACCTAAACCCCGGGTTCATAGTTGCCTCTCTCAGGAATTGACCTCTAGGCTCCCGCTACCCAAAAGAGAGGTTTCTCGCTTGAGTGCTAAATCGACAAAAGCTGCTCGCATTGATGATGATGTCGTCTCAGTGCACGAGCTGATGAAAGGGCGTTCAAAGAGTATCCCGGCAGCCAAGAAGATTGATCCCAAGGGGAAGCATGGTCCTGCTAGGACCATCGCAGTGGTGAACCAAAAAGGTGGCGTTGGAAAAACGACAACAACCATCAGTCTGGGAGCAAGTCTGGCTGAACTGGGACGGAAGGTTTTATTGGTGGATTTTGATCCACAAGGTTCGCTCTCCATCGGCCTTGGAGTGGTGACCGACGAATTAGAGAGCTCTATTTACAACCTTTTAATGGATCGCAATGCCCAGGTTGATGATGTCCTTCTCAAAACGAGCGTTCCTGGCATGGATCTGATCCCCAGCGACATCATGCTCTCTGGCGCCGAAATTGGCTTGGTCAACGAGGTCGCAAGAGAGCAGACGTTGAAGCGGATTCTGGCCACTGTTGCACCCGATTACGACGTGATACTCATCGATTGTCAGCCCTCCTTGGGACTACTCACGGTGAATGCATTGACCGCTGCAGATCTGGTTCTCGTACCTTTGCAATGTGAGTATTTTGCCTTACGTGGTTTCAAGTTATTAAAGGAAATTACCTCCAAAATTCAAGAGCGCCTCAACCCTGACTTGAAAATCATTGGGATCGTGGCCACGATGTTTGAACGGACGGCACATAGCAAAGAGGTGCTCTCTCGGATTTATGAAGCCTTTCCAGAGCAAGTATTCGACACAGTTATCTCGAAAACAGTTCGATTTAATGAAACGACGGCCGCTGGTGAGCCAATTACCAATTACGCATCATCTTCGACGGGGGCAGCCGCTTACCGTCGACTAGCACGGGAAGTTATTGCCCGAGGAGGAACAGCATGAGTCGACGAGTGAGCCTGCCAGGAGCCGAAGAACTTTTTCGGACTACATCTGCAACGCTGTCAGCAGTTCCGGCGCCAGCTCCGGAGCGCGAGGGGGAGAGCAAGGCACCAAATTCTGCCCCGCCCCGAGCTGAGAAACCTGCCCCAGTTCGCACAACTGCGCGACGACGAGTCTCGCGAAGCGCGAGCGCGCCATCAGGACGTGAACGGCACGAGGAGAAGATAACTGTCTATCTCTCGCCAGAAGAACTCTTTGATTTGGAACAGGCGCGCTTAACTCTCCGCGGAGATATGGGGTTGGCGGTCGACCGAGGACGGATCGTCCGTGAAGCGGTCGCGGTAATTGTGGCCGATCTTGAGGCTAAAGGAGAGTCGAGCATCCTGGCTCGCAGACTCCGCGGACAGTAATCCGATAACGTGTCCATGTGATTGGCACTCAAGACGATAAAGGGGGAGCTCCTCATAGCGAGGAGCGCATTCCTGGATTTTCCGTCCGTTTAGCCAATTTTGAAGGGCCTTTTGACCTCCTGCTCCAATTAATCGCCCGCCACAAAATGGATGTCACCGAGGTGGCATTGAGCATGGTCACCGATGAGTACATCTCCCACATCAAGGCGATGGAAGGGCAATGGCGCTTAGATGAGGCTACTGAGTTTTTGGTAGTGGCAGCGACCCTGCTCGACCTCAAAGCCGCGAGATTGCTCCCAGCAGGAGAGGTTGATGACGAGGAGGATTTGGCCCTCTTGGAAGCTCGGGACCTTCTCTTTGCTCGCTTACTCCAGTACAAGGCTTATAAGGAGATTGCAGCAACTGTCCAGGAGTGGATAGAGAGCGAAACAAAGCGTCATCCCAGATTGGTGGCGTTAGATCCCAAATTGGCCGCGCTCCTTCCTGAAGTTCTCATTGGGGTTGGCGCAGAACGATTCGCGCTCATCGCAACTCGTGCCCTCACCCCAAAAACCCCGCCAGTTTTCAGTATTTCG
>JBEAMN010000130.1:0-2945 GCA_041165945.1 Actinomycetota bacterium | reverse complement strand
AGTTCGCCTGGCAATTTGAACTCTTCACACCCGACGCAATAAGGGCCTTCATATTTTCCTTCATATATATGTCCGGCATCTTTGAGGCCCTGCAAGAAATTCTGGACCCGCTCCATATGACGACTCTCAGTGGTCCGAATGAAATCATCGTTAGCGATATTTAAAGATTTCCATGTTGGCTTCCATGCGCTCTCGACCAATTTATCGGCCCAGGCTTGAGGATCTGAATTATTTGCTTCGGCAGTGCGAAGTACTTTCTGGCCATGTTCATCAGTCCCAGTGAGAAACCAAACCCCTTCGCCACGTTGCCGATGCCAACGAGTGAGGACATCGCCTGCAACAGTTGTGTAAGCATGGCCGATATGCGGCGCATCATTTACATAGTAAATCGGCGTCGTTAAGTAGAAATTCTTCTGCCCCTGCTCCGACATCACTGCTCCATCTTAGTGGCGACGAGAGCATCAAATACTTCTCGCTTACGTAGATTTAGCTCCTGCGCCACTGCGGCCACAGCCTCGCGCCGGTCCATCCCTGCTCGCTCACGTTCGCCCACCAAGCGCGCAATCTGATCTGGTGCACGAGAGGTTATTTCCTCCGGCGTTGCGCCAGCAATCACGATCGTGACTTCACCCAGTATCTCTCGCTCCGTAGCCCATTGGCTCAACTCTTCGAGCGAACCTCGGAAGACTTCCTGAAATTTCTTGGTCATCTCGCGACATAGCGCAACTTGTCGGCGCTCTCCGAGTATCTCCAACAAATCACCGATAAGTTCCTTGGTGCGATGTGGGGCCTCAAAAATCACAATCGTGCGAGGCTGGTTTTTTATAGAGTCGATGTAATCGCGTCGCGCATTCGAAGTTCGAGGAGTAAAACCATCAAAGAGAAATTTCTCCATCGGTAGACCAGATAAGACCAATGCGGTCGTTACCGCACTTGGGCCAGGAAGGACTTCAATATCTGCTTTGCATTCCAGAGCAGTTTGAATTGCCAGATATCCAGGATCACTAATCCCCGGCATTCCACCATCGGTAATCAAGAGAATTGACTCACCTGCATCCAGCAGCGTTCGTAGCTCACCCAGTCGCTCACGCTCATTACCTGCAAAGAAGGAGCGTAATTCTCCAGTTATATCTATCTGGAGGTCCTGGGCTAGGTGGCGAAGTCGTCGAGTATCTTCAGCGAAAATTATCTTTGCTTGCGTGAGCGCCTGGCGTAGCCGGATCGAGGCATCTTCAGGGTTGCCCAGTGGGGCACCTGCCAGAATTAACTCGCCGCTTTTCACTCTCCTATCCTCCCAGGTTCTACGCTGTTAGGCATGATTCGGGCCCTAGGAAATAGAACGGTAGCCATTTGGTCTGTGGTCGCTGCTGCGCTCTTCATGCGACTTTTCCGATTGAGCACTCCGAACACTTTGATATTCGATGAAATCTACTATGTTGATGGGGCCAGAGACTTATTGAAATTTGGCGTCGAGGTAAGTGCAAACAAACCCGAATTCATCGTGCACCCTCCGGTTGGTAAATGGATGATTGCACTGGGAATTCAAATTTTTGGTGATAATCCCTTTGGTTGGCGCGTGTTTGTTGCGTTTTTGGGAACGTTATCGATATTACTGATTGCAAAGATTGCTTCGCGTCTTTTCGGTGCACTTGGTTATGGACTCATTGCTGCATTATTGGCTCTCTTTGACGGACTCAATCTCGTGATGTCTCGAACTGCGCTACTCGATATCACACTGACGACATTCCTTCTGATTGCGACTTGGTTTCTGATAGATCGACGATTTCTATTTGCAGGTATTTTCTTCGGTCTTGCCTTAGGTACAAAATGGAATGCGATCTTTTACATCATCATTTTCGCTCTTTTCTTCATTGTTAAAGAGTTGAAAGAGAGATCTTCGCAGGACACGAGAAAATTTCCGAAAGAGATGCTCTCGCTAATTCTTCTGCGAAAAGTCCAATTATTTCTCGTGCCTTTGTTTGTATATTTCGTAAGCTGGTTTGGTTGGTTTCGATCTTCCCGAGGCTGGAGTCGCACTTGGGCAGAAGATAATGGCGCTACCTTTCTCGCCCCGCTTCGCTCATTTATTCACTATCAATTTGAAATCTTGAACTTCCATCAAGGTTTAGATTCCCGCCACAATTACAAATCCCCAGCTTGGCAATGGTTGTTACAGATTCGACCCACATCTTTCTACTATGAGTCTCCAAAATGTGGGAGCAGCGAATGTTCGCAGGAGGTATTGGCAATCGGTACGCCATTGCTCTGGTGGAGTGGAAGTATCGCTCTACTATTTCTCATTGGGCTCTGGTTCCGTAAACGCAATCACTCGCTAATTCTCTTAGGAGTAGCTGCTGGATTGCTTCCCTGGTTTGCCTTTCCAGAGCGAACAACGTTCTCGTTCTACTCCATAGTCTTTCAGCCGTGGATAGTTCTTGCAATCGTCGCTGCCATCAAGGAAATCAATGAGCGGTTACCCGCGCACATTTCTCGCAAATCCAAAAAGGCGGTGCTTGCCGCCTTTATCCTGGTAATTGGCGGAAATTTCATCTATCACTCACCGATTTTTCTCGCCATAACAGTCACATATGACTACTGGCGAGGCTTAATGTGGTTCGACTCCTGGATTTAATCGGGTTATGGCCGAGAGTTACTCGTTTGCGGCCCGTTTATCTTGCTCTTGGTCAAATACTTCATCAATCTCACCAGTGTGAGGGGTAAGTAACTCCGCCTCTGCATTCTGGTCGAATATCAGTGGCTCTTTATTTACCACTGGACGAGTCGGAGCCTTTGGCGCCGTGACGTATGTAGGTAATGGCATATCGTTTGGCTGCCAAGAATTATTAGGAATCACCGTAACAGTTCGTGAATGATCAATTGGAATCCACTTACTCGTCTCAGACTCTGGCGAGCGATAGGTGATCTCCGCAAAATTATATGGAGAA
>JBEAMN010000129.1:0-6388 GCA_041165945.1 Actinomycetota bacterium | reverse complement strand
CTCGCGCTCCGCCTTCTCTTTTTAGAAAATCACTATCGCACTCAGATAAACCTCACGTGGGCGAGCATCGAAGCGGCGCACACCACTTTGAAAAGATGGCGGAAGAAAATCGCTTCCTGGCCAAAAGAGGGTGTAGTTGATCCCGAAATACACCGGGAAATCATCAGTCACTTCAGTGATGACTTAGATACCGCTGGAGCGATTCTGCTCATTCGAAAGATTGAACGGGATGAATCGGTACCGGAAGCTAAAAAACGAGCAATACTCCTCGCTGCTGATGCGCTCCTCGGGCTGGAATTAGATCGTCAAGACGAATTGATGATTACTGATGAAGTTCAAGAGCTCCTTGTTCAGCGAGAGAGTGCGCGGCGAGAGCGCAATTGGTCCAGAAGTGACCAACTTCGCGATCTCCTCTTGGAGCATGGAATTCGAGTTGCCGATGGGCCAGAAGGTCAGAGCTGGGAAGCGCTCTAACTACTTTTGGCTAGGCCCCTCTGCACTTCGATTGGTGGATTCATCCAGCGAGCTTCTGGGTTTGTGCAGATGATGCGATCCTCCGGGCGATAGCGAGTGCGGAATTTCTCTCGTTTGATCTCCACACCGTCGCGCTTGAGAATTCGCCATACCTCAATGGTGAAGCCACTGACTCCCTCCTGGAAAATACACTCTTTAGAATCACTCTCTAATACCTTGAATTCCTGAGGATTGGTTCGTGGACCGCTTTCAGTCTCTACATCAATGAATTTACTTCCATAAATAGTCACAGTGACAGATCTATTCGTAAAACTTGTATCAACAAAAATCGGATTTCCTGAATTATTCCGGAACTTCACATCAACACTTGGCCAGGCTACTGTCGATTCGCGACCGGCTGGATACCGCGAGATATAAAAACTATGTGGTTTATGTTGTACTAGCTCTAAACCGCTAAACCAAGCTGCATTCCATGTGGTCGTAGCAACTTGAGAGACACCGCCACCCCAATCTTTCTTGAACACCCCTCGATCAATCATGATTCCCGGAACGAATCCACGTGCCTCCGTCCGTTCCCCAACTACTTTGTTATAGCTAAACACCTCTCCAGGTTTGATGATCACACCATCCATCCAACGTGCTGCTCGTTGGATGTTAATGATCCGATACTCGGCATAAGGGAAGAAGGTAGTGAAGGTGCCGATTACCTCTTTGATTCCCAATCCGCCAACCATCTCTGTGGTGATTTTGGCAGGGACTGGCTCAGGAGTCAGGGTTACCTTTCGTTCCACGCCGCTTTTGCCAAGTGCCTCTAAAAGGGAGTTGCTCAACTTCTCTTCCGGAACATCAAGGCCATCACGTGATGGTTGGACGCGAGGTTCCCCACCACTCATAGTGAACGAGGCATTTACTGGTTCAACGACGTGGGCACTCCACTTCCTGCCCACCGCATTGATAAAAGTTGCTTTGAGCCATTTGGCCTCTAACTTCTCTCCACGACCAGGTATGAAGGTCAATGCTTGCGAAATAACTGTAGGTGTCAGCGAAAAAGTTACGGGCTCATCGATATTGAGCACCACTTCAACTGGAGCAGAAACTGCCTTTTGTGCGAATTCAAGTAACACGGTCGCTTCTTCATCAGAAATTCGAGCTTGACGTACCTTTGTCTCAAGTGTGATGGAGTCGGAGCGAAGCCAATTCTCTGCCACTTTACGTAATGCGCTATCACGATCAAGTGCTTTACCTGGTCTGGCGTTCACCAAGGTGGGAACTATTCCGTCATAGACGATATCTGCATTCTTCGGTGCGATATTAACCTCTCGTTCAACCATGCGAATCGCTCTTCTAAAATTCTCTTTATCCGTTAGTACTATCGCTTCTATCGATTTCTCTCGGAACAATAGCGAGAGGAGTTGGATTGGGTTACCAGAGCGGCTAGGTACAGCAGCCAAACTCTTCCCAATATCGAGTTCGACCCCAGAATCTTTCACTGGGAGGGAGAACTTCTTAGAATCGACGACCAAATGTAATTCACCTTGCAGATCAGTGGCTCGTTCTCTAGATAACTTCTCGGAAGCCTCTGCAATTGAGAGTCGAGAGATGTCAACATCGAGGATTTTAGTCTTAGGTGGAATTGCAGAACCTACGGCCAGCCACATTCCCAGCCAAACAATTGCGAGCGTAACGACTGACACACCGAGGGCGGCCAGATATTTTCTCCCGTTTTTCATATCTGCTCTTAGAGACCCTCGCTAACTTCGTGTCCAGATACTCAGCAGGACAAGTAAGAACCCTAGCCCTAAATATGTATCGCCTGCGCCATTGGACATGATGAGCAATTCATCGCTGTTACCGAAGAAACCTCCGCGTAGTGCGATTAATGTCCACCCGAGGAGAAACCAGAACCGAACTCCACGCCTTCCCCAGTAGATGCCCAACGCGCTACTGGCCGCCGCGCTCCCCGCAAGAGCAACTACCAACCCAAGTGGGAACCACCCGAGAGAAAAGTTATGGATCACCACACCAGCAGTGCCAATTACCACTCCACTTATAAGACCCGTTAAGTTTTCGAGAACACGCCTCATAAATCAATCCCAGAGAAAAGATCTCTCTCCCTGCCATGCTCGTCGACATCAGGTCCTGCGACGCCTTTTACTCGGGTGTAATACTCGAAGCCAAACACCTGCATGCCCAGAGAATTCGAAAGCGCAAAAAATGGTCCATCTACTGCGATTTGTGTTCGATGTGCCCGCATCGCCTCTTGCTTGCTCTCCACATAGTTATTTCCATCGATCACTGCACTTACCAATGAGTCATCTTTCACAAATGGCAAATCATCGATTGATTCAAAACCAAAGAAATCTGACCCAATCTCTTTCATTGCATCCATTCCTTGCTGCACGACAGATCGCGGCATGATGTTCCAATAGATCTTTTGAATTTCCCAACCACGTGCCGCACTGATTTCAGATGCCTTCATCGCCACTCGATGGGCTTGAATATGATCGGGGTGGCCATATCCACCAAATTCATCGTAGGTAATCAAAACCTGCGGCTTGAAATCCACGATGTAGTCGGCGAGCGCATCAGATGCTTCGAGCAGGTCGGCGCTCCAAAAGACATCAGCACGCGAATTCTGTGGCATTCCCATCATGCCGCTATCTCGATATCGAGTATTTGGTGCGCCTAAGAACCAATGCTTTTCAACTCCCAGCGCAGAAAGCGCGCCAGCTAACTCTTGCTCACGAATCTCCGCCAATCGATCCTCTTTATCGCTAGCTGCTTCAGCCAGGTCGGGCACGAGTATCTCGCCCTCTTCGCCACGAGTGCAGGTTACGAGCGCTACTTCAACTCCCTCATCTGCATATTTCGCCATTGTCGCGCCATTATTGATGGTCTCATCGTCAGGATGTGCATGGACCAGCAAAAGGCGTCTAGGTCTCGCCGATTTCATGAAGGAAAGGGTACGGTGATTTCCTATGGTCGCCATGTCGCAACTCTCATTCCCACGCCACTCTGCAAAGACGCAACGCTTCTCACTTGGAGCGCCGCGAACTTTCACCCTCTCACCAGATGGCCAACGGGTACTTTTTGTGCGAAGCCTGTCAGGCAGTGACCGAATTGGACGCCTCTATCAATACGACATTCGCACCGATGCCGAAGAGCTTCTTGTGGATCCACTCCACCTCCTGGTTGACGGTGAAGAACATCTCTCTGCGCAGGAACGCGCCCGTCGGGAACGGACTCGAGAAGCTGCCGGAGGTATCACTTCGTACTCCACAGACCAGAAGTGCCAGACAGTTGCTTTCGTCCTATCGGGAAAACTTTATTCATTTGAGATTTCCAGTAAAAAATTAACCGAACAGCCGAGCGCGGGAGTGGTAATCGACCCACAACTCTCCCCCGATGGCAAAGCAATCGCGTATATCACTCCGGAAGGGGAACTTCACCTTTCACGTGGTGGAAAGGTCGAAGTTCTCTGCACGCCAGAGAATGAAGATATCTTTTACGGTACTGCAGAGTTCGTTGCTAGTGAAGAGATGAATCGTCATCATGGTTTCTGGTGGAGCGCAGATAGCACATCATTATTTGTAGAACGTTTTGATCAATCTCCAGTCACCAAAATTTGGATAAGTGATCCCGCCGATCCACAGAGCGCTCCACGACAAGTGCGGTACCCATTTGTGGGCACGCCAAATGTCAAAACGTCGCTATTTATCCTCGACTTATCTGACCGCTCTCGAAAGGAGATTATCTGGAACCCGGAGCATGAATATCTCTGCTCAGTTTCACCGGGAGATGGCAAGGTTCCACCCTGATGCTGACAATGTCTCGAAATCAACGTCACGCAGAAATTCTTGCAATCGACCACGAAACAGGCCAGGTGCGAGTACTCGCAGAATTAAAAGATTCGGCATGGATTGACTTGGTAGAAGGTGTTCCTGCTTGGAGTCCGTCAGGTGAATTAGTTACTCATGTGATCCATGAAAATACTCACGCGATCGCAATAAATGGTGAGGTGGTTACCCCTGTCAATCTGCAAGTTGACGGCATCATTTCAATCGATAGAGATGGCATCACCTTCTCGGGAAGTTTCGAGCCTACGCAATCTCATATTTATTGGCGCGGCTGGGGCGGCGAATTCGAAGCTATGACTTCGAAACCTGGCGTCCACATGGCGCGCACAAGTGGTGGCACTCTGCTCCTAATCTCACGAGATCTTGAAAGCTATGAAATCTCTGTTGTCATCAAGCGTGATGGCATTGCAAAAAGAATTGCAGCCCTCAATGAAAAACCAGAGGTTGATGCGGAGCCAGAATTTCTCGTTCTTGGTGAACGCCAACTCAATGCAGCCCTTTTACTCCCTCAAAATCGTGCGGCGAAGAACCTCCCACTTTTAGTTGATCCCTATGGTGGACCTGGCCATGCCCGTGTGCTCCATGCAAAAAGCGCTTATGCGGAGGCGCAGTGGATTGCCAACCAAGGTTTTGCCGTACTCATCGCAGATGGTCGTGGCACGCCGCACCGAAGTCCAGAGTGGGAACGGGCGATTCTCAATGATCTCTCATCCGCGCCAGTAACAGACCAAGCAGATGCAGTTCTAGCTTTGATTAGCGCTCGCCCTGGTCTAATCGATTCTTCGCGAGTAGCCATTCGTGGTTGGTCCTTTGGCGGTTATCTTGCTGGGCTTGCCGCCATGCGTCGACCAGAGATCTTCAAGGCAGCGATTATTGGTGCGCCGGTCACTGATTTTCGACTTTACGACACCTTCTATACCGAGCGGTTTATGGGGCCAGAAGATAAACATCCAAACTATGAGAATTCTTCGATGCTCAATGAGGCGAAGAATCTTTCAGTGCCTGTCATGATTATTCACGGAATGGTTGATGACAATGTACTGGTCTCAAACTCACTCAAACTCTCTTCAGCGCTACTTGAAGCAGGAAAAGCACATGAAGTGCTTCCTCTTACTGGAGTTACGCATATGACACCACAGGAAGTTGTCGCAGAGAACCTGATGTTGCTCGAGTTAGATTTCTTGACTCGCGCGCTACGAATTAATAAGTAGGTAGTGAGGTATCAATCTGTTTAGCCCAGGCAAGTACGCCACCGCTGACATGTGTTGCATCAGAGAATCCCGCACCTTTGAGTACCGCTAGACATTCAGCAGAGCGAACCCCGCTCTTGCAATGCAAGATGATGGGCTTATCTTGCGGAAGTTTGGCAAGGACTGAACCGTCGAGAAATTCCTGCTTAGGAATGAGAACCGACCCTGGAATCCGCACAATCTCAAACTCTGCAGGCTCACGAACATCGATGAGTAGGAAGTTGTCATGGTGATCCATCTTGTTCTTGAGTTGGTCCACAGTGATGGTTGACCCGGCAACTGCCTCAGTCGCGGCGGTAGATATCGCACCGCAGAAACCTTCATAATCTTCAAGCAATTCTCGCTGCGTTGCATTGGGTCCACATAAGACGCAGTTAGGGTCTTTTTGAATCTTGACCTTCCGATAACTCATCTCCAGGGCGTCATAGATCATCAATTCACCGATAAGGCTCTCACCAATCCCGGTCAACAACTTGATGGCTTCAGTAACTTGAATGGAGCCGATTGATGCGCAGAGAACTCCGAGCACGCCACCTTCGGCGCAGCTGGGGACCATTCCTGGCGGAGGTGGTTCGGGGTAAAGGCAGCGATAGCAGGGGCCATGCTCTGCCCAGAAGACGCTGGCCTGTCCATCGAAGCGATAGATAGATCCCCATACATAGGGCTTACCCAAGAGTACTGCTGCATCGTTAACCATGTAGCGAGTCGCAAAGTTATCGGTGCCATCAATGATTAAGTCATATTGTGAGAACAACTCCATGACATTGGAGTTATCAAGTCGAGTCTCATGAATGATTACTTTTGTGT
>JBEAMN010000128.1:0-22423 GCA_041165945.1 Actinomycetota bacterium | reverse complement strand
CTTGACTTCGCTCGACATCAATTTGTTCCATACGCGCCTCACCAGGTTTGAGGTTTGCTGGTGGCGCATATGAGGGGATTTCCATCGCCTTCTTGTAATTAAAAGAGACATCAGTAACTAGATCGCGAATCACCGGAAAGGCCCGAAGCGGGGTGACCGTGATTGTTTCGCCCTCTGCAAAGGTATTCATTCGAGTCATGCAAGCAAGGCGTGGCTTTCCGTTGATCTCCATAGAACACGATCCGCATTTACCTGCCTTGCAATTCCAGCGAACCGCAAGATCGGGAAGTTGCGTTGCCTGAACTCGGTGAATTACATCGAGTACAACTTCACCTTCGTTAGCCTCAACAGTGACCGTGTGGAAGTCGCCACCATTCTTATTTCCACGCCAGATACGTAGATTAATTGGACGTGCCATTATTTGGACCCGCCTTTCATTCCGGCTAACTCTTCTTCGGTGAAGTACTTTGATAGTTCGCTATTCTCAAACAGACTGGAGAGCTCATCTGGTAGTAACTTCGCCTTGACTTGTTCACACTTAATCGCTTCGCCGTCAACAGAGGTGACGTTATTAACTTGCCGCCACTTCGAATCCATCTTCGGGAAATCTTCACGAGTATGTCCGCCTCGTGATTCCTCACGAATCAGCGCTGAGCGCGCCATCGCTTCAGAGACTAGAAGCATGTTCTCGAGATCAAGTGCAAGATGGAAACCTGGATTGAATTCTCGGCCGCCAGTTACGGAAACGTTCTTGATTCGTTGGCGGAACTTCGCCAACTTCTCTAAGGACTCTTCCAACTCTTTCTTGGTACGAATGATGCCAACTAGATCATTGGTGGTCTGCTGCAACTCCTGGTGAATCGTGTAGGGGTTCTCGCCTCCGGTGTGAGTAAACGGCGCATTTAAACGCTCCTGCGCTCGCTTCACTGTGCCATCAGAGAGCGATGGTCTCCCAGGATTGCTCTGCAAGTAAGCAACTGCGCCCATTCCTGCGCGTCGTCCAAAGACGAGTAAGTCAGATAGGGAATTTCCACCGAGACGATTAGAGCCATGCATGCCGCCAGCGACTTCACCTGCTGCAAATAGCCCCTGTAATCCAACTGCTGCAGCGGTATCTGGATCAACTTGAACTCCACCCATCACGTAGTGACAGGTTGGACCAACTTCCATCGGTTGCTCGGTGATATCAACATCGGCAAGCTCTTTAAATTGATGCCACATGCTCGGCAACCGGCGCTTGATTTCCTCCGCCGGCAAACGTTTTGAGACATCGAGGAAGACTCCACCATGTGGTGAACCCCGCCCCGCTTTAACTTCGGAGTTAATTGCTCGAGCCACCTCATCACGAGGCAATAACTCTGGAGGACGACGGTTGTTGGCTTGATCCTTATACCAACGATCTGCTTCCTCTTCAGTATCTGCATACTTATCTTTGAATACTTCTGGGATGTAATCGAACATGAAGCGTCGACCCTCGGAGTTGGTGAGCACGCCACCATCTCCACGAACTGATTCAGTGACAAGAATTCCACGGACCGAAGGTGGCCAGACCATTCCCGTTGGATGGAATTGGACGAACTCCATATCGATGAGTTTGCTACCAGCACGAAGCGCTAACGCATGGCCATCGCCAGTACCTTCCCATGAATTACTTGTGACTTTAAAGCTCTTTCCGATACCACCAGTTGCAAGGATCACTGCACCAGCCTCAAAAAGCAATTCGGATCCGCTCTCGCGACGGTATCCATAAACACCTGCAGCCTTACCATTTTCTACGAGCACATCAGTAATAGTGACTTCAGCAAATACACGGATATGCGATTCCATATCGCCATGATTCTTACCATCTTGCTGTTGTAGCGCGACGATGCGTTGCTGCATTGTGCGAATCAATTCCAATCCAGTGCGATCTCCTACGTGAGCAAGCCGTGGATATTCATGTCCACCAAAATTTCGTTGTGAGATCTTTCCTTCTTGAGTGCGATCGAAGAGCGCACCCCACATCTCAAGTTCCCAGACTCGCTCAGGAGATTCTTTTGCATGTAGCTCTGCCATCCGCCAGTTATTGAGGAATTTGCCACCACGCATCGTGTCACGGAAGTGGACCTGCCAATTATCAGATGAATTGACATTGCCCATCGCAGCTGCAATTCCACCTTCAGCCATAACGGTATGTGCCTTACCAAAGAGCGACTTACAAATAATGGCTACTTTGAAGCCCGCTTCACGCGCCTCTACCGCAGCGCGAAGTCCGGCGCCTCCTGCGCCAACGACGACTACATCGTATGAATAACGTTCCATGCTCATCTGTTAGTCCCCGTTTTTCTTAGAAGAAGAAGTAATTCGTGATTGCGCCTGTTGAAACTAAACGAATATAAAGATCTGCAAAAGCCACACCAAAGAGTGAGACCCAGGCGTACTTCGCATGATGGTGATTAAGAATTGAGATACGCGTCCAAAGTTTGTAACGCAGTGGATGCTTCGAGAAATGGCGGAGACGACCACCAACTGTGTGTCGGCAGGTGTGACATGAGAGTGAATAGAGCCATAGCAACGTTGCATTGGCAAGGAGCACTAATGTGCCAACGCTCATACCAAATCCACCATCTGGTCCGTGGAATGCAAGGAAGGCGTCATAAGTGAGAATGACATTGAAGACTAATCCCGCGTAAAAGAACCAACGGTGGCCATTCTGCAAAATGAGAGGTTGCTTAGTCTCACCTGTGTATTTCTTGTGCGGCTCAGCGACAGCACATGCAGGAGGTGATTGCCAGAAGGAGCGGTAGTAGGCCTTGCGATAGTAATAACAGGTAAGGCGAAAACCGAGTGGGAATATCAAAATCAATAGCGCTGGCGAGATTGCGAATCCCCACAGTGAGGAAGGTCCAAGCGTTCCGAAAAGTTGTGTGCCTTCTACACACGCATCAGAAAGACATGGTGAATAGAAAGGTGAAATCAATTCACCCTTCTCTACAAAGTAGTGCTTATTCTCAAATGCGCGAAAGGTTGCATAGATGATGAAGCTGACCAAAACAAATACTGTCGCGGCAGGTTGCAACCACCATCGATCCGTGCGCAGCGTTCGCTCTTTAATGTGCGCTCGGTGTTCGGCGTGAACTCCAGCCATCTTTTACCTACCCCACTCTGTCGTTTTCAAGCCTTCGATGGGGAGTATTTTCTCGCTCTCGTAGGGGTTAACGCCATACAGATGGTGGGGTGCATAAGGGTGAAGTTGCCCACAAGGGAAGAATTCTGGCGGAGGGCGAGGGATTTGAACCCTCGAAGGTTTCCCTTGCCGGTTTTCAAGACCGGTGCACTCGGCCGCTATGCGAGCCCTCCACTGCAAAATCTACCGGATGATACGGGGGGCGAGCCAATTACTGAAAAGCCCAACCGCCATCGCAGAGGATTGACTGGCCAGTGATGAAAGCGGCATCTGGACTCACTAAGAACGAGACGAGATTTGCAATATCTACAGGCATCCCTAAACGTTTGAGGGATTGTGCATCCAAAATCATTTTATGCAGCGCTGCTACATCTCCATACGCAGCTTGATCGGGAGTAGTAATTGCTCCAGGCAAGATTGCATTTACTCGAATTTCAGATGGTCCTAATTCTCGAGCGAGTACTCGGCCAAATCCAATAAGAGCCGCCTTCGCTGCTGTGTAATGGCTATTTCCTTCCATACCAATTGAAACTCGAATCGATGAGATATTGATGATACTTCGATAAGTTCCGGCGGTGCTGTACTTATCAAATGCTTTACAACAGAGAAAGACACCTTTCAAATTGGTATCGCTCACTTCATCCCAAGCGCTTTCATCAATCTCTCGAAAAGTTATGGCAGAGGCCACCGAAGTGGCTGCATTGTTTACAAGAACACTCGGCGCACCTAAGTCTGAGGTGATAGAACTGAACATCGATTCGATGTCGTTTGCTTTCGAGACATCGCATTGATAAATCTCTGCCTTGCCACCTGATTTCACAATCTCTTCTTTGACATCTTCGGCATCCGACTGCTCATTTTTTGAGTAGTAATTAATCGCAACTGGAAAACCATCAGCCGCTAATCGAGTGGCGATGGCTGCCCCGATGTTTCGTGAAGCGCCTGTAATTACTGCGCTGCCAGATTTCATATCCATACTCTCGGACATTTACTCCGGAAGTGCAAGGAGTCCTTCGATAACTTGAGCGACCCCATCATCGTTACACTCCGGAGCTATCCCAGTTGCTATTGCATGGGTAGCAGGATGGCCACCCTTCATGGCATAGGAGCGACCCGCCCAAGCAAGCATCGAAAGATCATTTGGATTGTCGCCAAAGGTGACCGCATCATTAGATGAAATATCCAATCTTTCAGCAACTTTTGCCAGTGTGCTCCCCTTGCTCACTCCGCGTGCAGAAATCTCGAGTAAAGATTCATGGGGATTGGAATGAGTAACAGTCAAGAACTCACCCACACTCGCATCGGCGAGCGCGAGCATTTCATCGGCGGTTACCACTTCATCTTGGCATCGCACCAGGAATTTAATAGCCGGTTGATTCAAATGTTCTTCGATCAGTGAAACACCGCGATCGTCTTGACCCTTATCCCAACGAGGGTTATAGCTCCGTTCTCGATGGAAACCATCGAAGTTTTCCACGGCAAAGGTTGCTCCAGGAATCACCGATCGGAGTATCTGTGCACCTCTTACCAATGCATCGCTTTGAATGAGCCACGACTCCAGAATTGTCTCTGCTCGAAAATCGTAAAGTAACGCCCCGTTTCCACAGATTCCAGTACCGAAATCAAAAGTTTCTTTTATCTCTTTCATCCATCGTGGTGGTCTTCCCGTTACGAAATAGATATGAATACCAAGATTGTTCGCAGTCGTAAAAGCATCGATTGTTCGTTGCGAAATTGGTCGATCAAATGGGACTATCGTGCCATCCAGATCAGTGGCGATTAATTGTGGCCGCTTCAACCCGAAGATCACACCGGTTCGAATCTAGATTTTCCAAGAAACGGAATCAATGCCTTCGGTATATTTACTGAACCATCCTCTTGTTGATGGTTTTCAAGAATTGCGACGATAATCCGAGGAATGGCGCAGAGAGTTCCGTTAAGCGTCGCTACCGGTCGGGTTCCCGCCTCATCTTTGTACCGGATATTTAATCGCCTACTCTGAAATTCAGTGCAATTGGAGGTACTAGTTACTTCACGATATGCATTCTGAGTTGGGATCCATGCTTCACAATCAAATTTCCGCACTGCACTAGAACCAAGATCGCCAGTGGCAACATCTATCACCCTGTAAGGGATCTCTAACGCATTGAGAAATTCCTTCTCCCAGGCCAATAGCCGTTCATGTTCTGCAGCAGCATCTTCAGGATCGCAGAACGAGAACATCTCCACTTTGTCGAATTGATGTACTCGAATAATTCCACGCGTATCTTTTCCATACGTTCCCGCTTCGCGCCGGAAACATGAGGAGAAGCCAGCATAACGAAGTGGAAGGTTCTCCTTATCGAGGATCTCATCCATGTGATAAGCAGCAAGTGGTACCTCGCTCGTGCCAACTAGATAGTAATCATCTTGCTCGAGATGAAAAACGTTCTCGGCAGCTTGGCCAAGAAAACCTGTGCCTTCCATGGCATGTGGCTTTACAAGAACTGGCGGTACCACAGGGATAAATCCCGCAGCCACAGCCTTTGCCATTGCCAGATTAATGAGTGCAAACTCGAGTAGCGCGCCATTTCCCGTCAAATAATAGAAACGAGAGCCTGAGACTTTTGCACCGCGCTCAGTATCAATGGCCCCCAAAATTTTCCCTAACTCAACATGGTCTTTTGGTTGAAAGGTGAAGTGCGGTGGTTTCCCTATCTCCTCAAGAACAACGAAATCTTCCTCACCACCGATAGGTGCACGAGTATCGGCGATGTTGGCCAATTCTCCTAAAACTTTGTCAGCATGTGCTTCGGCCTCTGCCCGACGAGCGTCAGCCTCTTTTACAGCAACAGCTAAATCCTTCGCCCTCGCTAATAACGAATTTTTCTCATCGCCTTTTGCGCTACCAATACTTTTTGAGAGTGCATTCTGTTCTGCACGCACTCGTTCGAATTCAACAATCGCATTTCGGCGTTGCTGATCAGCGGCGATAGCTGTGTCGACTATTTCAACGCTTGCCCCACGCGCACGTTGCGATTCGCGTACGCGATCAGGGTTCTCTCTAAGAACTTTGAGATCTATCATTTAACCCTGCTTACCGCTTCGTATTGTGCTTAACCACTGCTCAGCAGATTTGAATGCTCGATCAGTCATTCCTTTCGTAGATGTCGGAGCGATTTTATCGGCTCGTGGATATGAGCCAAGAAAACGAACCTCAGCGCATATTCGATGAAGGGCCTTCAAAGTATCGCCCACTCGCTCTTCAAGAATATGTCCCTCGGCATCAACTATGAAGTGATACTGACCAAGCTCACCACCAGTAGGTCGCGATTGGATGAAAGTAAGATTCACTCCTCTTACCGCAAACTCAGTCAGGATCTCTAACAATGCACCTGAATGATCTGCTGCGATAAAAATGGCCAACGACGTTCGATCGTGCCCTGTCAGTGCAGGAATCTCTCCTAATTTAGATATGACCACAAATCGCGTTACTGCGCCCTCGCGATCGCCGATATTCCGCTCGATAACCTCAAGACCATAATGTTTTGCCGCCACCTCTGCAGCAATCGCACCATCTGCATCACCTTTGGAAACACTTTCAGCGCCTGCAGCAGTTGAATTCGTCAAGACTACTTCAGCATGTGGTAAATGTTTTGCAATGTATTCACGGCATTGCGCTTCGGCATGCGGGTGGGTTGCTAGACGCTTTATCTCGTTCTTGCTCCCGCCTGCTTTAACCATCAGCGCAAATGAGACTTGGAGAACTTGTTCTCCTATGATCATCAGAGGTTGCCCCACCGCTAATTCATCGAGAGTTCGCGCTACAACTCCCTCGACCGAATTTTCAATTGGAACTAATGCATAATCGCTCAGCCCGTTGCGAACCGACTCCAATGCGGCAGTGACATTTGCCGCCGGTTCTGAGCTATCACCACTTTTAAGAAGTGGCGCCAGGGCTGCTTCTGAGAAGGTGCCGGCTGGGCCAAGATAGGTATAGCGGGACATATAGAAAACTCTACGCGATAAGCGCTCGCTCAGGGGGCTTGAGAGCCCCGGTAGCATGGCGAACATGAGCCAGTATTTTCAGAGCGTTGCGCTCTCCGATGTTGGCTTGCATCGCACCGAAAACGAAGATTCTGGGTGGGCTGGCGCCAAAGTACTAGCCGTAGCCGATGGCTTGGGCGGTCATGCTGGAGGTGAGATTGCCTCCTCACTTGCAATCAAAAAAATCTCACAATTGGAAAAGCTCTCACTCAATCAGCGAAATGCTGAAACCACGCTCGTCGAAACTTTTCATGACATAAATAATTCACTCGCGATGGAGATGAAGAAAAAAAGTGAATTACAGGGCATGGGCACAACACTCACCGCAATTATTATCGGTAAAGAGCGATTATTTTTAGCACATCTGGGGGATTCGCGTGCCTATCTGATTCGCAACGGAAAAATCTCACAACTGACTAAGGATCACACTGTTGTACAAGAGTTGCTTGATCAAGGGCGAATTTCTCCAGAAGAGATTGATGGACACCCACAACGCTCCTTTGTGACCAAAGCCCTAATGGGTGCGGCGCAACATGAGCGTCCAGATTTCATTGAATTAGAGATTGTCGAGGGCGACTGGCTTCTTCTATGTTCTGATGGTTTAGCTGGAGTAGTTGATGAAACAAAAATACGAAAGGTCATCGACGCTCATGGGATTAGTGATGCCACTATCAGTGAACTCAAAGGGTTGGCATATAAAAAAGGTGCGCCGGATAACTTAACCATTATTGTTGCCACTGTCTCCTCAGAAAAAAGTTCCCATCCTGGATTTGTTGGTGCATCGCGCGCAGAGAGTGGTGAGAAATGACTCGTATTCTCGCAAATCGGTATGAAGTTGGCGAACTCATAGGCGCTGGCGGAATGGCTGATGTATTCGAAGGTCGCGATACCAGATTATCCAGGCCGGTAGCAATCAAGATTCTAAGAAGTGATCTTGCTCGCGATCCTGCCTTTCTCGCTCGTTTTAGAAGAGAGGCGCAAGCGGCGGCTGGTCTTAATCATCCCGCAATCGTCTCTGTTTATGACACGGGCGAAGAAGGAACTGAAAACGGAGTTCTCCCTTACATCGTCATGGAACAGGTAAATGGCAAGACAATTCGTGAAGTTATTCGTTCCGGAGAACGTTTACCTTTTAAGAGAGCAATTGCAGTAATTCGCGGAATCTTAGAAGCCCTTGAGTATTCACATAGAAATGGAATCGTTCACCGAGATATCAAGCCAGCCAACGTGATGTTGACATCGGCAGGCGATGTCAAGGTGATGGATTTTGGTATCGCACGGGCTCTTGATGATGCAAGCGCGACGGTCACTCATGCCTGGACTGTTGTTGGAACAGCGAATTATCTCTCCCCGGAACAAGCAAGAGGCGAAGTAGCCGACTCACGGAGTGATATCTACTCTGTTGGATGTCTCCTCTATGAATTACTTACCGGACGCCCACCATTTCTTGGCGACACTCCTGTAGCTATCGCCTATCAACATGTTTCGGCAGAATTCACTCCCGTTTCAGAGTTAACTGAGGAACTCCCACCCGGTGTCGATAACATCATTTCAGGTGCGTTATCAAAAGATCCACTCGCACGTTATCAAAATGCAAGTGAGATGTTGGAAGATATCAATCGGTTAGATCGTGGCGAAGAGGTAAAGAAAAAGGTTGCAAACCCTAAACGACGTAATCTAGTGATCGCAGCGGTTGTTGCTGCGGTAGTCCTTATCTCATCTGGCGCTTATTTGGTTTCCCGAATCCCAACCCCAATAACTTTGGTCTCCCTTGCAGATGTCTCTGGTCTGACTGAGATGCAAGCCCGTGAGAGTTTGGATGGATTTACGATTATTGTCGAACGCGCCCCTGACCCACGAGTTCCTGCAGATCGCGTCGCATCACAAACCCCTAGTGCTGGAACGAAAGTTGAACCTGGTAGCCAGGTACAGATAATCCTCTCAGATGGTCCTGGTAAGACATCAGTCCCCACAACCTTGATCGGTAAGACTCTCGATGAAGCAAAATTATTGCTAGATGGGGCAGGGTTGATTCTTGCTAAAACTAATGCGGTCGAATCAAGTGAAGCGCCTGGAACTATCGTGGGCGTTGTGCCCGAACCTGGATCAACGGTCGCTGCTGGAAGTGGTGTTGTATTCAATATCGCGAGTGGAAAGGTATTTGTTCCGGACGTTCTCGGAGTACCGCGAATCCAAGCAACAACAATTCTCATTCAGGCTGGATTTATCCCAAATGTGATTGAGACTCAAGATTCTGAACAACCTAGTGGGGTTGTTCTCGCACAAGCGCCAGCGGCTGATGAATCAGCAAAGATTGGTTCTTCAGTGACAATCACTATTAATACCTACAAAGGTGAGCCTGCCCCTTCACCAACTCCAAGTGAAAGTTGATATCAGCGACCGATAACGGGGGCTAATCCCTCAGATTTCTTTAACGCATTCTTATCGCCACAGATCTCTAACCAGTTAGCGAGTAGGTGGTGTCCGCCTTCGGTAAGCACCGATTCCGGATGGAATTGCACACCGTGAATAGGTAAAGATTTATGACAAACGGCCATCACCACTCCACTATCAGTCCAACCAGTAATTTCTAAGTCTGACTTGCCTTCAATTGAATCGCGTTCAATGGCTAACGAGTGATAACGAGTAGCAGTGAATCCATCACGTAAACCATGAAGTACGCTCTTATCATTGTGATGTACTTGTGAAGTCTTTCCGTGGAGCAATTCAGGTGCGCGCGAGACAACGCCACCGAATGCAACTCCTATTGCTTGATGCCCTAGGCAAACACCAAGGAGTGGGATCTTTTCCTGAGCGCAGAACTTCACTAGTTCAATACTCACTCCGGCTTCTTCAGGAATTCCCGGGCCGGGAGAAATTAATACGCCGTCAAAAGAGCGCGCATCAGAGATCTCTACCTCGTCATTGCGAAGAACGGTGCACTCGGCACCAAGTTGCGCTAGATATTGGACGAGATTAAAGACGAACGAGTCGTAGTTATCGACTACGAGAATCTTGGTCGCCATGTGCCTATCCTGCCGGAGTGGGGTAGACTTCTCACATGCCAAAGTCTCGGATCCGTAAGAAAGAGAAGAAGTACGTTCCCGATAAGGTGGCGACCGCTCTTCCTGAGCCAAAGGAGAGCCCACGCTGGCTCGCCCCAACGATGCTCACCGCTTTTCTTATCGGTCTTGCGTGGATCGTGACCTATTACATCTCGCAAACGCGTTACCCCATCCCCAACGTTGGGGCATGGAATATGGCGATCGGCTTTGGCCTTATAGGCATCGGCTTTGGCCTTGCCACCCGCTGGCGCTAACCTCTAATTACACTCTTGTAATTATCCACTCTGTGGGTATCCCCTGTGGATAACTTCTTACCCTCCTATGAGCTTACGAGATGGTCACCGAGTTAATTTTTACCTCATTTTTCGGACGATCCTGGGCGCCGGTCTCAACCTCAGCGATGGCATCCACAATCGCCTGGCTCGCTGAATCGGTAACTTCACCAAAGATCGAGTGCTTCCGATTGAGCCATGTTGTCGGCGCTACGGTGATAAAAAATTGTGAACCATTGGTGCCAGGTCCTGAGTTGGCCATCGCAAGTAAGTAAGGGCGATCAAAGACCAACTCTGGATGGAACTCATCAGCGAACTTATATCCCGGTCCACCAGTTCCATTACCTGCTGGGTCGCCGCCTTGGATCATAAAACCGGAGATAACGCGATGAAAGACTGTGCCGTCGTAAAGATTATCTTTGCTCTTCTTGCCGGTCTTTGGATGGGTCCATTCCCGTTGGCCGGTTGCTAATTCAACGAAGTTAGCAACAGTCTTTGGCGCATGGTTAGGAAAAAGATCAACGACGATATCGCCCATATTGGT
Source organism: Actinomycetota bacterium (assembly GCA_041165945.1). Classification (GTDB taxonomy): domain Bacteria; phylum Actinomycetota; class Actinomycetes; order Nanopelagicales; family Nanopelagicaceae; genus IMCC26077. The sequence continues at coordinate 11,350 of JBEAMN010000128.1, read as the reverse complement.
ATGTAGCGTGGCTTTGCTAGACATGAGTTAGCTCCTTAAGTTCTGGCCGACGCTATCCTACCCTGAGTATGAGACGTATACGTATCTTGATTCTGCTCGCACAATTGGCACTTCTGTACAACGCCGCACTCTTGATATCGGTTGCTCTAAATTTAGATTGGGCAAAAATACGAGCTGCTGGTGGGCAATTCGATTCTTTCCCACTCGCCCTTCGCATTCTTTATTTCGCCACAGCTATTGGAATGGTTTTCTTGATGCGATTTCTCTGGCGGTATCACGAATCACCGCTGAGTGGTGCCAGTTTACGAGTAGCGCGGTTGCTTGCATACCTGTTTGTGTTGAGCACTCTCACTCAATTGATTTCTCGTTCACCTGCCGAGCGATTCAACGCAATACCTGCGTTAATAATTTCACTAGCGTTTTTCTTGCTTTATCGAAGGGATCGCTTGTCTTAACGTGATTGTGGAGACTAGGGGAATCGAACCCCTAACCCCCTGCTTGCAAAGCAGGTGCTCTACCAATTGAGCTAAGTCCCCGTTATTTAATTATTTAGTTAGAACTCTTCTGAATCTTCGGTTGAATCTTCAGAACTAGTCATATCCAACCAGTTTTCTTCTTCATTCTGTACTTGTTTGTAGCGCTTGAAGAGTGCATACCCTCCTGCGCCAACAGCAAATAGTGCCAGAAGTTTCTTGAACATCTAACCACCACCTGCTTTCATGCTGCTTTCATCCTGCCTACTTGTCGCTTGTACTGCGTGGGCCTAGGTGGACTTGAACCACCGACCTCTTCCTTATCAGGGAAGCGCTCTAACCAGGCTGAGCTATAGGCCCATTTTTCCAGGAAGCGAAAGGGTACCCCAAGGTTTAAACCTGAGGCTAATCGCCATCTGCCTCTGCATTACGAGCGATGGAGACTACAACCGTCTCTGGATCGAGATTGACCAGACGCACACCCATGGTGTCACGACCCGTCTGCCGCACCTCATCGACTCGCGTTCGCATAACAGTTCCCGCGGAAGTAATGGCAAGAACCTCATCCTCTTCTGTAACGATAAGTGCTCCGACTAGAACACCTCGCGATGCTTCATCAACTTTTGCCGCCTTAATTCCCAGACCACCACGACCTTGTGGTCGATATTCGATGACTGGAGTTCGTTTAGCAAATCCACCATCAGTAGCCGTGAAGACAAAAGCATTCGCGACATCTGACACGGAATCCATTGCAAGCAATTCATCGCCAGCACGGAATTTCATACCGATCACACCACTTGTTGCGCGCCCCATTGGGCGAAGCGCTTCATCATCTGCAGTAAAGCGAAGTGACATTGCATTCTTGGATACCAAAAGAATGTCATCCTTTTCGCCGACAAGTACCGCTGATACAACTTCATCGCCATCACGTAAGTTGATTGCGATGAGTCCACCAGTGCGATTCGAGTCGTACTCATCAAGTGGAGTCTTCTTCACTAAACCAGATTTAGTAGCGAGAACTAGGTAGGTTGCTGCGCGATAATTCTCGATTGCCAAAACTTGAGCAATCTTCTCATCTGGTTGGAATGCAAGAAGGTTTGCCACATGTTGTCCACGCGCATCGCGTCCTGCTTCTGGAAGCTCATGTGCTTTCGCTCGATATACCCGGCCTTTATTAGTGAAGAACAAAATCCAGTGATGAGTAGTCGTAACAAAGAAATGTTCAACAATGTCATCTTGCTTCAAAGCCGCTCCACGTACACCGCGACCGCCGCGTCGTTGTGAGCGATACAGATCAGCCTTGGTTCGCTTCGAATATCCGCCTCGGGTGATGGTGACAACTACATCCTCTTGTTTGATGAGATCCTCGGCGGCAAAATCTCCCTCGGCGGCAATAATCTGAGTTCGACGAGAATCCCCATATTTGGCCGTCAATTCCGCTAGCTCTGTAGAGATGATTTCACGTTGGCGCTGCGGGCTCGCCAAAATCTCATTTAATTCGATGATCTCTTTCATGATGGCGTCATACTCATCTTGAATTTTCTGTCGTTCGAGCGCTGCCAAGCGACGCAACTGCATATCAAGAATTGCATTTGCTTGAACTTCATCAACATCAAGAAGTTTCATCAACCCAGATCGAGCGTCATCAGTACTCTCACTCTTCCGAATGAGCGCAATAACATCATCGAGCGCATCAAGGGCCTTCACGTAGCCGCGAAGAATGTGAGCGCGCTTTTCCTTCTCTGCCAAGCGGAACTTGGTTCGGCGGACTATAACTTCAATTTGATGATCAATATAGAACTTCACAAATTCATCAAGGCGAAGAGTACGTGGCACACCATCGACAAGGGCGAGCATGTTGGCGCCAAAGGTTTCTTGGAGTTGAGTGTGCTTATAAAGATTGTTGAGCACAACTTTTGCTACTGCATCTTTCTTGAGTACTACTACAAGACGTTGACCAAGGCGCTCATTTCCTTCATCTCGAACATCCGCGATACCTGCGACCTTTCCATCTTTGACGAGATCGGCAATCTTCAAAGCCAAATTATCTGGGTTAACTTGATAGGGAAGCTCGCTAATTACCAAGCAGGTACGGTTATTGATCTCTTCAACTTCAACGACCGCGCGCATCGTGATAGAGCCTCGCCCTGTGCGATAAGCCTCTTCAATTCCACTTCGCCCAACAATCAATCCTTTCGTTGGGAAATCTGGACCCTTCACAACGGTCAGCAACTTCTCCAAGAGCGCCTCTTGTTTTGCCTCTGGATTTTTCAGCGACCACTGAATTCCTTCCGCTACTTCATTGAGATTATGCGGTGGAATATTGGTTGCCATACCAACGGCAATACCTGCACTGCCATTGACCAGGAGGTTAGGAAAACGGCTCGGTAGTACAACTGGCTCTTGTGATCGCCCATCGTAATTATCAGTGAAATCGACGGTTTCTTCGTCGATATCGCGCATCATCTCGATCGCTAGCGGCGCAAGACGAGCCTCGGTGTAGCGCATTGCGGCAGCGGGATCATTTCCGGGAGAACCGAAGTTTCCATTTCCATCGACGAGTGGATAACGGAGCGACCATGGTTGAGCTAACCGGACCAAGGTGTCATAAATCGCAGAGTCACCGTGTGGGTGGTAGTTACCCATTACATCACCGACGACGCGTGATGATTTGTAATACCCCTTATCCGGACGATAACCGGCATCGAACATCGCGTAGAGAACTCGGCGGTGAACCGGCTTTAATCCATCGCGTACATCAGGGAGGGCGCGGCCAACGATGACGCTCATCGCATAGTCAAGATAGCTACGTGCCATCTCTACCTGAAGATCGACTAATTCAATTCGATCTGATGAATTCTCCATTGTCCACTCCTCTCTATTCTCTTAGAAACCTAAATATCCAAGAACCGAACATCTTTAGCATTGCGTTGAATAAAGTTACGACGCATCTCGACATCTTCACCCATAAGAACAGAGAAAAGATCATCTGCAGCGACAGCATCCTCAAGAGTTACTCGAATCAACACGCGAGTATCTGGATCCATCGTGGTATCCCACAACTCTTTCGCTGGCATCTCACCAAGACCTTTGAAGCGTTGAATACCATCTTCTTTAGGTAAGCGCTTATTTGCATCGAGACCAATCTTGATGAATGAATCACGCTCTTTATCGGAGAATGCATATTGTGGAGCTTCTTTACCGCCCCACTTCAATTTATAGAGGGGTGGTTGCGCCAAGTAGACATACCCACCTTCGATGAGCGGGCGCATAAATCGGAAGAGTAACGTTAAAAGGAGAGTACGAATATGTTGCCCATCGACATCCGCATCGGCCATCAAAACAATCTTGTGATAACGGAGTTTTGCAATATCGAACTCATCATGCACACCTGTGCCTAAAGCTGTGATTAACGCCTGCACTTCATTATTTTGTAATACCCGATCAATCCGGGATTTTTCTACATTCAAAATCTTTCCGCGGATGGGGAGAATTGCCTGGAATTTAGAGTCGCGACCACCCTTAGCCGAACCACCAGCCGAATCACCTTCGACTATATATAACTCACATTTCTCAGGGTCTGTCCATTGGCAATCGGCTAACTTTCCAGGCATACCGCGCCCTTCAAGTAATCCTTTTCGAGAACGAGATAACTCGCGCGCCTTTCGAGCTGCCACACGCGCAGTCGCTGCATCGATACATTTTCGAATGATGTCGCGACCTTCGGATGGATTAGCGGCAAACCAATCACCCAGCTTGTCGTTGACAATCTTTTGCACAAATGTCTTCGCTTCAGTATTACCAAGCTTCGTTTTGGTTTGTCCTTCGAATTGTGGTTCCCCGATCTTGACCGAGACAATCGCAGTTAAACCCTCACGGACATCATCACCGGTTAATCGGTCCTCGCGCTTTTTAATTAATCCCCACTCTTCGCCATATTTATTAACTATGGAGGTCAATGATGCGCGGAAACCCTCTTCATGGGTACCGCCCTCTTGAGTGTTAATAGTGTTTGCGAATGTATAAACCGATTCGGTATATCCAGCGCTCCACTGCATAGCAATCTCGGCAGATATTTTTTGTTTTGTATCCTCTGCTTCAAAATCTATAACACTCTTATGTGCTTCACCCTTAGTGGCGTTTAGATGTTTAACGAAATCCGAAATTCCGCCATCGTATTTATAGACAACCTTTAGCGCTTCACCCTTATCATCAACGTGACCGGCACGCTCATCGGTAAGTGTGATAGTTAATCCCCGATTTAAGAATGCCATCTCTCTAAAACGTGTAGAGAGAACTTCGAATGAGAAGACGGTTGTATCGAAAATTTCTGCTGATGGCCAGAAAGAAACTTTTGTTCCTGAATTATCAGATTCACCAATTGCTTTTAGTGGAGCAGTTGGCACACCTAATTTATAACTCTGAAAATACTTTGAGCCATCACGCTCGATTTCGACTTCTAGATCCGTACTCAGCGCATTGACAACCGAGGCACCGACTCCATGAAGGCCACCGGAAACTGAATAACCGCCGCCGCCAAACTTTCCACCAGCATGCAAGACTGTGAAGACAACTTCGGCGGCAGGTTTTCCTTCACTAGCGACTACATCTACCGGAATACCACGACCGTTATCTCGAACACTTACCCCGCCATTGGCAAGAAGTACGATGTTGATCTCGGAACAGAATCCGGCGAGCGCTTCATCTACCGAGTTGTCGACGATTTCATAAACGAGATGATGTAAACCTCGCTCACCTGTGGAGCCGATATACATACCGGGGCGTTTGCGCACAGCATCGAGGCCTTCGAGGACCTGGATCGCACTTGCGTCATATCCACTAGCAGCGCCTTTGGCGCCCTTGGATTTCGTCTCAGCCACCTGGCTTGACCGCCTTATCCCTTGCATATGGCCCCGATTGGGGACCCGACCCCCAATCCTAGAGGATTTTTGGAGGTCCTATGCCCTGAAAAAGTACCTAGGGGCGCCGCTGAGCGCTTGACCCCCCAAATGTAGTAAACCCCTACGGGTCATCCGTAAGTATCTCGGGGGCCTCGCCCCCCCTTAACGCTCCAACCGCCCTTTCGCCACGAGGGAGAGTGTGGCCCCTTCACGATCAAATCGCTCACAGTAAAACCGCCAGCCTTTAAGGCTTCGCGAATCTGCGGATCGATCAAGCGAATTTGGGTTGCCCATGCTGTGCTCTCTGCGCCAAGAGTGAGCACACCCTGAGCAAACGAGAGAGGTTGCACATGTCCGGCGATTTCTGCGCCGACAAGTTCATTCCATCTAAGAAAGAGATCACTATCTTTCATCTTCTCGCGCCAACCACGCTCTGCAATTAATTCTTCAAGAGACTCATTGAGTAATTGCGGACCTACATACTCACCACTTTCCCCACTTTCCCCACTTTCTCGGGTTCGCTCCGGTTTACCTCGGGTTCGCTCCCGCGTGAACTTATTAGCTCTACGCCTAGCAGCGGCAAGAAGTGAGCGTGCTAAATCTCGATTTTCACTCATGACAGCACGCTCCCCTCGCGAACGTAAAACCTACGATCCTTAAATTCTTTCGGGAGATCATCCTCTACCGCTGCCGTGACGAACACTTGCTCGCTCGTATCTATCAACGCGAGTAACGCACCCCTGCGCAAACTATCTAGCTCGGCAAATACATCGTCAAGTATCAGGATTGGCTGGCCACCTTCACCTGAATTTTGAGCGCTTAATAATTGATATGCGCCCATCCGAAGCGCCAGCGCATAAGACCATGACTCGCCCTGACTTGCATATCCCTTAACAGGTGTTGGCCCAAGATTTAAAAGTAAATCATCTCGATGTGGACCAACCAAGGTAAGGCCACGCTCTAACTCAGCCCTTCTCAATTGTGGGATAAGCGAAGCTATCTCTTGCTCTAAATCGTGAGCGCTCTGGCCTTGCAAATCCTGTGAGCTTTTATATGTAGCGCTGATCTGATCGCCCTCTGAAATATCCCGATATGAATTAATGACAAACGGCATCAAATCCGAGATTAATTGGAGTCGTGCGGCAATTAATTGAGCCCCGTATCGTGATAAATGTTCATCCCAAGGCGCTAGATCTCGATCATGAGGTCGATTTTTTAAGAGCGCATTCCTCTGTTTGAGCGCTTTTTCGTAATCAGCAATGACTCCGGCATATCGTGGTGTACATGAGATGAGGAGTGTGTCGAGGAAATCTCGCCGCTCTGTCGGATCACCTTTGACTAATGAGAGATCTTCTGGTGTAAAGAGTACGGCTCGCAGATGTCCAAGGAGTTCACGGGTGGATCTAACCGGTTGTTGATTAATTCGCGCCCGATTCGCCTTTCCTTGATTGATTTCTACTTCAAGAAGTTCTTCGCGCCCAGCTGTGTTTACCTTTGCACGAATATACGCCTTCTCGTGTCCCAGACGAATAAGCGGACTATCTGATGAGGTTCGATGGGAACGTAAATAAGCAAGAAAACCTACAGCTTCTACTATGTTGGTTTTACCCTCGCCATTACTCCCGACATAAGTGGTAATTCCTGGCGTTAGTTCCTGTTCCAGATTCTCGTAAGAGCGAAAATTAGTGAGTTGCAGATATGAAAGGAACACTGGTTGCGCAGATTACGAGGCGTACCGCATCGGCATAAGCAAGTACCGATAACTTAAATCGCTTTGACCATCGGCGCTCTCTCTCCCTGAGAGGACTGCGGGCTTGCTTGCACCGGTGAAGGCCATATCCACATATGCAGCACCAAGCGCAGAGAGACCATCAACTAAATAGGTTGGGTTGAACGCAATCGTGAAACCTTCGCCATCAAATGCAATCTCTAATTCCTCAGTTGCTGAAGCTTCTTCACCAGCACCAGCCTCAAGGGTGAGTGAGCCAGGGGCAAAGGTCAGTCGAAGTGGGATGGTTTTATCGGCCACGATCGCCACGCGGCGAACCGAATCCAATAACGGAGCTACTTCAACGATTGCTGTTGCGCTCCGTTCGCTAGGCAGTAAGTGACGGTAGGGAGGAAATGTTCCATCTAACATCCGCGAGGTCATTGATTTTCCTTCGGTAGAAAAACCAATGAGTCGTTCTTGCGCCGTTGCAGCCGCTAATGCCAGGCTCACATGTGCGCTACCAGTAAGAGATTTGGAGGCGTCGTGAAGAGTACGTGCGCGGATAAGTGCAGAAGCGCTAGCGCGTGGAGCTTCCCACGTTAATTCACGCACAGCTAATCGATAGCGATCTGTGGCTGCGAGAGTTAATTTATTCTCTTCGATTTCAACATAAACTCCAGTTAACACCGGTAATGAATCATCCTTACCAGCAGCAATTGCAACTTGATGAACTGCTTCTGCAAATAACTCACCTGAAATACGCCCGGTCTCACTTGGTAAATCCGGAAGGTTTGGATAGTCGTTCACAGGAAGTGTAGGTAACGCAAATTTTGCAGATCCTGAAACGATACTCACTCTATTTCCATCTAAAGAGATTGTTACTGGTTTATTTGGAAGGGATTTCGTAATCTCGGATAACAATCTTCCGGGAACTAAAACCCTTCCCTCTTCTTTAACTTCGGCGCTTACTTCAGCTTTAGCTGATGTCTCTAAGTCATATCCCGCTAAGTGAATGGAATTCTTCTGATCTTTCTTAGCTTCAATAACAACACCTAATAAGACCGGCATGATTGGTCGCGACGAGAGAGATCGAGAGACCCAGGCAACACCATCTGATAGGGCATCTCTTTCAATAACAAATCTCATTTGGCTATCTTCCCTTACTTCGCTTCGATTGGAATACCTGCAGTAATCCCCAGAAGTCTGGGGTGGTGGTAATTAATGTAGGTATAAAGAAAGGAGATAGTAATAGGAGTAGGTGCTGTGGATTCTGGGGAGAATTGGTATTTTCGCAGGCCAGAGGGGTTGGGGAGCTCTTTATAGATTGTGGATAAACCAGTGGATACTGTGGAGAAGTCGATATTTAGCGGGGTGTGGCGGAATTTACCCACATGGAAAACTCTCAAGGAAGGGTTTACCCCCAAGGTTATCCCCAAGTGTGGAGCGCGCTTCGCTAGGGGCAGTTAGCCCTGGGAGCGGGCCTGTTGGCGGATTCGGTTGGTCAACTCAGTGACCTGGTTATAGATAGAGCGACGCTCTGCCATGAGCTGACGGATTTTTCGGTCGGCATGCATCACAGTGGTGTGATCACGTCCACCGAAAGTCTGACCGATTTTTGGAAGCGATAGGTCAGTGAGTTCACGGCAGAGATACATCGCAACTTGGCGCGCATTTACTAACGCGCGAGATCGAGAGGTTCCGCAGAGATCATCAATGGTGAGACTGAAATACGCAGCAGTCTGCGCCATGATTGTGGCGCCAGTGATTTCAGGACCAGATTCATCTGGGATTAAATCTTTTAACACAATCTCTGCGAGCGAGAGATCTACACCTTGCCGATTGAGGCTGGCGAAGGCAGTGACTCGAATCAACGCACCTTCAAGCTCACGAATATTCGTTGAGATCTTGCTGGCGATGTATTCAAGAACATCATCGGGGGCATTGAGTCGATCTTGTGCCGCCTTCTTACGGAGAATTGCAATACGAGTCTCTAACTCGGGAGGTTGAATATCAGTAATCAACCCCCATTCAAATCGAGAGCGAAGTCGATCCTCAAGAGTTGCGAGCTGTTTTGGTGGTCGATCACTAGTGATAACAATTTGCTTGTTTGCGTTATAGAGCGTATTGAAAGTATGAAAGAACTCCTCTTGAGTTCGCTCTTTATTCTCTAAGAATTGAATATCATCCACGAGAAGTAGATCTACATCACGATATCGCTTTTGGAATACCGCTGATTTATCGTCGCGGATTGAGTTGATGAAATCATTTGTGAACTCTTCGCTGGAAACGTAACGGACTCGCAAATTTCCATACAGCTCTTTCGCGTATGCTCCGATTGCATGCAATAAGTGAGTTTTCCCAAGACCAGATTCCCCATAAATGAAGAGTGGGTTGTATGCCTTACCTGGCGCCTCAGCAACTGCAACCGCTGCGGCATGTGCAAAGCGATTCGAGGAACCAATAACGAAAGTTTCGAAGATGTAGCGCGGGTTCATGCTCATGGCGCCAGATTCGTTAGGGACGGGAGCCTCAGAGCTTCGACCGGTTCCAGGGCGTGGAGCCTCAACTTCGGTGATTACATCGCCCGAAGCTTTATTTTCGAGAGTCTCATCGATTGTTACTGCGACGCGAACATCTCTACCTAATTGCGAACTTAAAACATCAGTGATGATCGAACGCAAACGCGTCTCAAGTACATCTTTTGCAAATGCATTTGGCGCCGCAACAAGAAGAGTGGTGATGCCGTTGCTATCAATCAAACCCATTGGTTGGGTAAGTTGTAAGAATGCACGATGTTGCGGAGAGTCAGTTGCGATGAGCGAAATTGCGCTCTGCCAGAGTTGCGGAAGTTCTATTTCGAGGAGCGCACTCTCATCGGCCATTTGGAATCCTTTCCACACCGGTTACCCACCGGTTATCCCCAAAGATATCCACAGGCTGTGGGCTATATAGTGGATATTTGTCCGAATTGCACTAATATCTACCGGGGGAAGTAGCTTCTTCTGTGGAAGAAAGGCGACCCTATTCCGGGATGTGGGAAAAAGCAAATAGTTATCCACAACTCTAAACTCTGGGTTTAGGCTCCCACCTCATCCGAACTCTCGAGTTTGACCACACCGCCTTATCTTCCGTACCGTTTACCCCCTGCACCAGCGCCTCGTGCGCGAGTGCCTGAATGCCTTCCTCAATCAACGATCTTTAGGAGATGTACGTGAAGCGGACCTTTCAACCGAACAATCGCCGTCGGGCAAAAACCCATGGTTTCCGCGCTCGCATGTCTACCCGCGCCGGCCGCGCTGTTCTTGCTGCGCGACGTGCCAAGGGACGTCTGCGTATCTCAGCCTAAGTTCGTGTAGCGCACTCTGATGTTGGCGCAAAAGAACCGCCTTCGGAGAGCGAGCGATTTCGCACTCGCCAGCAAGGGGATGCGAATATCTGGAGAGAATTTTCTGCTCTATGTAGCTACACCAACAAAAGGTGAGCAGGCAGGAGCACCGGTGAAGGTGGGCCTTATCGTGGGAAAGAATGTCGGCGGATCGGTAGTACGACATCGCGTTTCTCGACAAATCAGACATGCCATTGCGCCACATTTGGCACAATTCCCAAATGGCACGCTCTTGCTCTTTCGCGCTCACCCAGGGGCTGCTACACGCACAGATAAGAACCTCAGCGGTGAAGTATCGGCATTGGTTGCCAAGTACCTCTCTCGTCGGGCATCGGCGACGCAATGATCTCTCTGATTCGTTTCTATCAACGATGGATTTCACCAGCGTTCCCCGCTCGGTGTAAGTATTACCCCACCTGTTCAGATTATGCGCTTCAGGCAATCCGGAAGAATGGAATTCTCCTAGGTAGCGCACTTGCATTATGGCGTTTAGTTCGTTGCAACCCTTGGTCTATGGGAGGAATCGATTATCCGCCTACCGATCGACACATACTAAGAAAGGCGAGTAAATAGTGGGTATTTTCAATCCGCTTTACGATGCAATCTCCTGGGTCATTCTGCTCTTCCATTCGCTTTTCGAGCCGCTCTTCGGTTCCGACAGCGGTGTTACCTGGTCTCTAGCAATCATCTGTCTAGTCGTACTCATTCGGATTATTTTGATTCCACTATTTGTTAAGCAAATTAAGAGCCAACGGGCATTAACAGTTCTGCAACCAGAGATGAAAGCAATCCAACAGAAATACAAAGATGATCGTCAGAAGCAATCTGAAGAGATGATGAAACTCTATAAGAAGCATGGTACTAATCCATTGGCGTCTTG
>JBEAMN010000127.1:0-4051 GCA_041165945.1 Actinomycetota bacterium | reverse complement strand
CAAATCGATATCAGGCATGGAAATACGCTCTGGATTCAAGAAGCGCTCGAAGAGCAAGCCATGCTTGATGGGATCTAAACCTGTTATTCCCAATGCATAGGAGACCACCGCTCCCGCAGCTGAACCACGGCCAGGTCCTACTCGAATCCCTCTCGTCTCTGCGTAATTAACCAGATCCGCAACGACGAGGAAGTATCCAGGAAAACCCATCTGGCAGATGACTTGCACTTCATACGCTGCTCGCTTGAGATGCTCAGTTGGAACACCATCGGGGAAACGGCGCGCTAATCCCCGCGCTACCTCTTTCTCGAGCCAGGATTCTTCACTCTCGCCAGCAGGAACAGGAAATTGCGGAAGAAGATTCTCACCTTCGCGGAAAGTTACCTCACATCGCTCTGCAATTGCCAGTGTGTTATCGCACGCTTCGGGCAATTCACTAAACAGTTCGCGCATCTGACTTGCTGACTTTAGGTAATACTCAGATCCTTCGAATTTAAATCTCTTGGGATCCGAGATCACTGACCCTGACTGAATACATAAAAGCGCTGAATGCGCTTGCTCATCTTCCTTTTTTGTATAGTGCAGATCATTCGTAGCTAATAATGGTAATTGTAAATCTTTTGCAAGTTTGAGCAGATCCTGTTTTGTGCGACGTTCAATCTCGATTCCATGTTCCATGAGTTCCAAGAAGTAATTCTCTCTACCGAAGATGTCCTGATAGTCAGCGGCTGCCTTCTTTGCTCCTGCGTAATCTCCCATTCGCAATCGCGTTTGAATCTCACCACCTGCACATCCGGTGGTTGCTATCAAGCCACCTGAAAATTGCGAGAGAAGCTCCCGATCCATCCGCGGTTTGTAGTAATACCCTTCGAGTGATGCTAAGGATGAGAGCTTAAAAAGATTACTCATGCCACTGTTGTTGCTGGCAAGAATCGTCATATGGGTATAGGCGCCACCGCCTGAGACATCGTCTTCGCCACCCTCAGCCCACTTGACCCGCTTACGTTCATGTCGCGAACCCGGGGCGATGTATGCCTCGATTCCGATAATAGGTTTTACTCCTACTGCCTTTGCGCTTTTGTAGAACTCATAGGCGCCAAATAGATTCCCATGATCAGTGATGGCAATCGCACGGGCATCAGGATTTTCAACCTTTGCGACCTCACCAACAAGCTCCTTGACCCGCGCTGCCCCATCGAGCATCGAGTACTCGGTGTGGACGTGGAGGTGGACGAAATCGTTGGTGCTCACGGGTGGGAAATTTAGCGTCTTGCTCAGGACTGGCTACGTAGGCTGGCTAGAGCAGCCTCTAAATCGGCTGGATAGGCGCTGATATAGCTGCGCTCCTGGCCGTCGGCGGGATGGAGGAATGTCAGGCGATGGGCATGGAGCCACTGGCGGGTCAGGCCAAGAGCCTTGGCGAAGACTGGATCGGCTCCATACATGAGATCGCCAATCAATGGGTGGCGCAGGGCCGCGAAGTGCACTCGGATCTGGTGAGTACGACCAGTCTCTAATTCGATTTCAACAAGAGTTGCACCAGCAAAACTTTCTAGCGTTTGGTAGTGAGTGATGCTGGGTTTCCCATCAGCAACCACAGCAAATTTAAATTCATCTCGTGGGTGGCGATCGATTGGAGCATCGATCGTCCCACGGGTGGGGTCAGGATGTCCTTGGACTATTGCGTGGTAAGTCTTCTTCACTGTTCGCGACCGGAATTGCTCCTTAAGCGAGAGATAAGCGCGATCAGATTTTGCTACCACCATCAAGCCAGAGGTTCCCACATCCAAGCGATGAACGATTCCGGCACGCTCCGGTGGCGCTAAATGCGAGAGCGTTATTCCTCGTGCCATCAATATGCCGACAACTGTCGTCCCACTCCAGCCAACGCTCGGATGTGCTGCAACTCCCAGAGGTTTGTCGATGACAAGCACATCATCATCCGAATAGATAATCTGTAATTTGTCGAGATCTACAACCTCGATCTTTGCTCCCCGATCTACCTCTTGGACAATTTCGATTTCAATAAGATCGCCTGCTCCAAGTCGTGCCGACTTATCTACTGGTTTTCCATTCACGAGGATATTCCCCCGCTCTGCGGCAGTTGCAATCATCGTTCGCGAAAATCCCAGAGCTCGTGCTAGGGCGACATCAACTCGTTCTCCGTCTAGCCCCTCAGGTATCTCAAGAGTGCGAATCGCACCTGTTTGGCTCACGGTGCCACGCCCCGAAAAGTACTCCCGCGCAGCGAGAGAATTGCCATCGTGATAACCGAGAGGACAATCGCGCTATCTGCAATATTAAAGAGCGCCCAATTCGGCAGACCAATCCAATCAACGACATGGCCTTGAAATGGAGCAGGATCTCTGAAGATTCGGTCGGTGAGATTGCCAAGAACACCGCCAATGAGTCCGCCCCATGGATAGCTCCATGCTTTTACCGAAACTTGAGCCGCTCGCAATGCGAGATAAAGAAGCACGGCAACGCTGATTAGGGTGAGGGCGAAGGTAGCGCCCGTAAATGAGCTGAAGGCTGCCCCAGAATTTCGAGCGAACTCCCAACGAAGGAATTTTCCAATCACGTACTGAGTTGGCTTACCCTCAAGAGTCTCCACAGCCCATATTTTGGTGAGGAGATCGAGTGAATAAACGGCGAGCGCAACGCTGAGAATAATTCGCCAATGTGAGGTGCGAATTAGCGACGCTCCTCTTTCTGTTTGCAGAGCATGCAGAGAGTTGCCCGCGGAAAGACTTGAAGACGCGCTTTGCCGATTGGATTTCCACAGATTTCACATTTGGTGTACGTGCCAGAGGCAATCCTTGCCAAAGCTAATTCCGTCTGCAGAACTAAATCTTGTGCGTTGTAAACCAACGAGAGTTCATGCTCGCGTTCAAAGGTTTTCGTACCAGCATCTGCTTGATCGTCTCCAGCCCCATCACTGGAATCCTGAAGGAGTTCGGCAGCTTGCGCCTCTGCGGCAGCAAGCTCTTGTTTGTACGTTGCGAGATCCTTGGTCAGTCGAGCCTTCATCTCCTTTAATTCATCTTTGCTCCACGGATTCTCCGCACCGGCAACAACAAGTGGGGTAGGGATATCTCGGAGGGGTTTGAGCGCATGCTTGCTCTTTCGCTCCACTTTAGGAGGCGGCGGAAGTAATAATCGTCGTTGGAATCCATCATCCTTAGCGCTACTGGAGCTACTTGAAGTGGCAGCGCTTGATGAAGAGGCGCTCGCAACTGGCGCATTCGCAGCAACTGGCGCCGCCTTCTTGGGAAATGGCCGCCCCTTCGCTCCCGACTGCGCGCCCTTCTCCGCTTTCTTGACAGCTTTCTTGACAGCTTTCTTGACAGCTTTCTGGACTGGAGCTTTTTTGGCAGGAACCTTTTTCGCTACTTTTTTAGCCGGAGCCTTCTTGACGGGTTTCTTGACGGGTTTCTTGACGGGTTTTTTAGCGGGCGCCTTCTTGGCTGGAGCGCTTTTCGCAGGCTTAGTCGCCGGTTTTTTAGCCGGTTTTTTTGCCGGTTTTTTAGCAGGTGCCATGGCGGAGAAGGGTAGCCCCTTTTCTCGGTTTTTTCGCACCTTTTGCGCCCGACTTCCTGAGAGTGCGGGGTAAACTGCGCCCCTCATGAGTCAGATGTCGGGTACCTACCGCGCCCTGCCTACGCAGGTCGACCTACCTGCCATGGAGCGAGAGATTCTCGCCTTTTGGAACCACTCCCAGATTTTCGAAAAGAGTATCGCCGCACGTAGTGGCGCCCAGCCATGGACCTTCTATGAGGGCCCGCCGACGGCAAATGGATTACCGGGCACCCACCACATCGAGGCGCGGGTCTTCAAAGATCTCTTTCCTCGGTATCACACGATGAAGGGCAGATATGTGCCGCGTCGAGCTGGATGGGATTGCCATGGCCTACCGGTGGAGCTTGCCGTTGAAAAAGAATTAGGTTGTACCGGAAAGCAAGATATCGAGAAGTTTGGCGTAGCCGCCTTCAATCAAAAATGTCGAGAGTCGGTTGTGCGCCATGTCGATGCTTTTACCGAGATGACCGAG
>JBEAMN010000126.1:0-5954 GCA_041165945.1 Actinomycetota bacterium | reverse complement strand
GCATTTGTGAAACTTTTGGGCTCGATAGATTAGGATAAAGATATGTTGATTCTCTCTGAGGGGCGCGAGCTTCCAGCCTCACCGGTCTTCTTTGGCGTGCTGACATTTGCCATCCTGACTTTCCTCCTTTATCTAGCAATGCGAATCGATAAGGATCACTAAATTCTCTCTCCAGATTTACCAGTCGCCCTCTTCGGCGGGACCTTTGACCCCATTCATCGTGGACATCTCCATCTGGCATCAGAAGTTATTGCGCGAAAGATTGCAAAAAAGGTCCTCTTTATCCCGGCAGGTGCACCATGGCAGAAAAGTTCGGCAGTAGTGGGAACAGCCATTGAGCGGGCGAACTTAGTATCGAGGGCGATTACCGGTAATGATGCATTCGAGCTCTCCACAAAAGAAATCGAACGAAATGGTCCGACTTACTCCATCGACTCGGTCCGCGAATTTATTCACGAGCAACCTGCGGAAGAATTTGTACTACTACTTGGTAGCGATGCCTTTAATGGAATTACTACATGGCGAGAATACGAGGAGCTTCTTTCGATGATTGATATCGTCGTTGCACTTCGACCGGGTACCACTTTAGAAAAAATTCCGGGTGCGCGAGTGAGCGTGATTGAGTCCGAGATGTTTGCAATCTCGTCAACTGAAATCCGGCTCGCCGCTAAGAGTGGTGCGGAGCTTGCTAATTTTGTTCCTGTCGAAATCATTGATGATGTAAAGCGAATCTATGGCGCTTAAACCAGAAAGCATCTCTCTAACTAAAAAGGCTGCCGCTGCAGCCGAGGAGAAATTAGCGAAAGATGTTGTGGCGCTGGATTTATCAAACCAGGGGATACTCGCAGATGTATTTCTCATTGTTACTGGCGCTAACGATCCTCAACTAGAGGCAATCTCAACGGAGATCCAATTGCAACTCAATAAAGTTGGTGAGAAGCCAATTCATCGTGAAGGCACCGGTGGTTCATCGCAATGGATTCTCCTTGATTATGGCGATGTCATCGTTCATATCCAGCATCCAGAGGTACGTGAGTATTACGCATTAGAGAAACTATGGAGCGATTGCCCCAAGATTGAACTCCATGGGTAAAAGACTCATCATCATGCGCCACGGCCAGACCGACTGGAATGTGGAGAATAGATTCCAGGGCCATACCGATATTCCGCTCAATGCAATTGGCCGCGCGCAGGTCGCGCGGGCAGCTTCAATTTTAGGAACCCAAGATATAGATCACATTATCTCCAGCGACTTACAGCGCGCATTCGATACTGCAGCAGCCGTAGCCGCTGTGAAGAAATTAAAAGTTATCCCAGATCCACAGTTACGTGAGACGCATTGTGGAAGTTGGGAGGGGCGGACCGGCCCTGATATCGAGGCAAGCGATGGTGAGAATCTTGCACGTTGGTTCGATGGTGACGATATTCCCGCGGGCGGAGATGGCGAACGACGTAGCGAAGTTGTGAAGCGAATGATGAGCGCAATCGACTCAGGGCTTCGTAATTGTGCAACGGGGCAGACTTTGTTGGTGGTAACCCATGGAGGCGCTGCGCGCGGAGCGATCGGAGCGCTTCTTGGATTGGCAATTGGCGATTGGGTGGCAATTGGCGGATTGGCTAACGCATCCTGGTCTATCGTCGAAGAGCGAAACTCACGCTGGCGACTGATTGAACATAACTCTGGAGTTTTGCCTGAGCCAATCCTTGGCCAGGAATCTTCCCAATAGCAAGCGGTTAACTTTGCGATAGAGTTCTCGCGTTTCGGGGCTGTGGCGCAGCTGGTAGCGCACCTGCATGGCATGCAGGGGGTCAGGGGTTCAAGTCCCCTCAGCTCCACGTGGCATCACTTCCGACTATTCCTAAGCAGTGGCGTAAGCCAGAATCTTTGGTCGGCAAGCGAGTTCTCGTCACGGGAGCAAGTAGTGGGCTGGGTTTAGAAGTCGCCCGCGCATGTAGCGCAGCCGGTGCTGAAGTCACGATGGCGGTTCGGAATATCGCTAAAGCATCTGCACTCGTTCCACAATTGCGCGTTGGTGCAGAGGGAAGTATCGATCTTCTTGAATTAGATCTCACCAGCCTTAAAAGTGTTAAGCGTGCAGCTGAGAATGTGAAAACACCTATCGACATCCTGGTACTCAATGCTGGAGTGATGGCTACACCACTGCGCCACACCGAAGATGGTTTTGAGTTGCAGATGGGTACCAATCATCTCGGCCATTTTGCTTTTGCTGGTCTTACCTTTAGTGCGCTTGCCGATGGCGCGCGAGTAGTCACAGTATCGAGTCAAGCTCATCGTATGGGTTCGTTCCAGGCAGAGAAGATCATCGATCAGTGTTACGGGCGTGGTGAATACCAACCATGGAGCGCTTATGGTCGAAGTAAATTAGCTAACTTACTTTTCACTCTGCAGTTGCATCGATTATCAACACAAGGGCTATTACCAAATAAGAAACGTATCCGACCGATGGCGGCACATCCTGGGTGGTCAGCAACCAATCTTCAGGCAGTCGGGCCACAGATGAAGAATCAAGCGTTAGCTGAACGCGGCAGCGCTGTAGTCAATACCGTCTTTGCGCAAAGCGCTAAACAAGGCGCCCTTCCCATCATTTGTGCTGCGACATTCCCTGGCTTGCCAAGTGGAAGTTATCTTGGACCTGATGGCTTCTTGGAGATGCGCGGCTATCCCAAACTCACGCGCGCAAGTAGCGCTGCATACGATCAAGGATTGGCGGAGAAACTCTGGGAAATTAGCAGTGAACTCACGGGCGTCGCGTGGAGTTAGTTCGCGACTAGGTAACCGGTACCCTTAGGTTCATGCAGGAACGAGATACCTACGACATCCAGGCTGTCCAGGAGAAGTGGCTGCCAGTTTGGGATGAGATAGCTCCGTTTCGCTCCGGTCGACCTGACGATAAGCGCCCAAAAAAGTATGTCCTCGACATGTTTCCCTATCCATCAGGGGATCTTCATATGGGCCATGCCGAGGCATATGCCCTAGGCGATGTAATCGCTCGCTATTGGGTGCAAAAAGGATTTAACGTGATGCACCCCATCGGTTGGGATGCATTCGGATTGCCTGCGGAGAATGCCGCTATCAAACGTGGGGTTGACCCAGCAGCGTGGACATACGAGAACATCGCGGTTCAGAAGGCATCGATGCGCCGTTATGCATGCTCCTTCGACTGGGATCGAACTTTTAACACCTGCGACCCCGAGTATTACAAATGGAATCAATGGATCTTCCTAAAACTCTATGAGAAGGGTTTGGCTTACCGAAAAGATTCTGCAGTCAACTGGTGTCCAAGTTGTCAGACAGTTCTTGCCAATGAACAGGTTATCGCCGGACTATGTGAGCGTTGCGACACCCAGGTGACAAAGAAGAAGTTAAATCAGTGGTACTTCAAGATCACTGACTATGCCGATCGACTCCTGGATGATATGGAGCAGCTTGAAGGAAAGTGGCCAGAGAAAGTTCTGACGATGCAGCAGAACTGGATTGGACGCTCTACTGGCGCCAATGTGCAGTTCGCTATCGAGGGTCGAAGCGAACCGGTAACTATTTATACGACCCGTCCGGATACGCTCTTTGGCGCCACATTCTTCGTTGTTGCTGCCGATAGCGCGCTCGCAGAGGAGCTCGCAACCAGAAGTACTCCCGAAGTCGCTTCCAAGTTCGCTCACTATCTTGAGAGCGTTAAATCAGCGAGCGATATCGATCGCTTGGCTACGGATCGCCCCAAAACTGGGGTCTTTTTAGAGCGCTATGCCATCAACCCAGTTAATGGTGAGAAGATACCAATTTGGGCCAGTGATTATGTATTGGCTGACTATGGCACTGGCGCAATCATGGCGGTGCCAGCACACGACCAACGCGATCTGGATTTCGCACTTGCGATGAAGTTGCCAGTGCGAGTTGTAGTGGAGACCGGCGAGGAAGATCCAACTCTTACCGGAATTGCCACAAGTGGCGACGGAACCTTAATTAATTCGGGAGCGCTTAATGGTCTAACGAAAGAGAGGGCCATCGCCGCGATCATCAAGCAATTAGAGAGTGATGGTCTCGGTAAAGCGGCTCGCAACTATCGCTTACGAGATTGGTTGATTTCACGGCAGCGTTATTGGGGAACACCAATTCCTATCGTGCATTGCGCGAAATGTGGAGAGGTGCCTGTTCCCGAGAGTGAACTGCCTGTCAAGCTTCCTCCAGCAGGCTCTCTTGATCTCTCACCAAAAGGAAAATCACCTTTAGGTGCGGCAAGCGATTGGATTAATGTGCCATGTCCTCGCTGTGGTGCAAGCGCGCAACGAGATGCAGACACGATGGATACCTTCGTTGATTCGTCGTGGTACTTCTTGCGATATGCCAGCCCAAATGAGAGCGCTCGTGCTTTTAATGATGAGGATGTGAAGACTTGGCTTCCGGTAGATCAATATGTTGGGGGCGTGACCCATGCGATCTTGCACCTGCTCTATAGTCGTTTTTTCACCAAGGCGCTCCATGACATGGGTCTATTAGATTTCACCGAGCCGTTCACTCGATTGCTCAACCAAGGCATGGTCGTCATGGATGGATCGGCAATGAGTAAGAGTCGAGGCAACCTCGTTCGTCTCTCTGATGAATTAGGAAACCACGGTGTTGATGCAATCCGCCTAACAATGGTCTTTGCTGGGCCACCAGAAGATGATGTTGATTGGGCCGATGTTTCACCCTCGGGATCGGTCAAGTTTCTCTCGCGCGCATGGCGCTTGGCAGGGGATGTCACATCTTCACCCGGAGTTGATTTTAGTAAGGGAGATATCGCGCTCCGTCGCGCTACTCATAAGGCTCTTCACGATGGCGCGTTCGCCGTAGAATCTTTTCGGTTCAATGTTGCAGTCGCACGGATGATGGAGTTGGTGAATGCAACCCGTAAAGCAATCGATGGCGGTTGCGGGCCGGCAGATCCGGCAGTTCGTGAGGCCACAGAAGCAGTTGCAATCATGCTCTCGCTTGTTGCGCCATTCACCGCTGAAGAGATGTGGGAGCGGTTAGGTCACACGCCAAGCGTTGCGTTAGCAGGTTGGCCAACTGTCGATCCAACACTTGTGAAAGCAGAGAGCGTCACGGCCGTGGTGCAGATAAATGGAAAGATCAAAACACGTATTGACATTGACCCGGAGATCACCGATGCGCAATTTGAAGAGTTGGCGCTGACCGACCCCTCGGTACGCGAGGCGCTGACCGGCAAGAACATCATCAAAGTCATCGCGCGCGCACCGAAGCTTGTCAATATAGTTATTCAGGGGTGAGGCCAATGGCGCGGGTAGCAATAGTTACCGATTCCACCTCCTATATTCCCCCAGACTTAGTGAAGAAACTTGGTATTTCCGTAGTTCCCTTAAATGTGCAATGGAATAACGCCGTCTATGACGAAGCTGATCCAAGCGCTGTCGAAGTACTAGAAGCCCTCCGTAAGGGAGAACTTGCGACAACCTCGCGCCCGAGCCCAGAGCGATTTGCATCCCTCTATGAGAAGTTAGCTCAAGAGGGGGCGATGGAGATTGTGAGCATTCATATCTCTTCATCGATGTCCGGAACGAGTGAAGCAGCATCACTGGCAGCCAAGGATGCATCAATCCCGGTCCATGTACTTGATTCACGAACAGTAGGAATGGCGATGGGGTATGGCGTCATTGCAGCTGCGCTAGCAGCAGATGAAGGTATGAGTGGTATCGAGGTAGTAGAAATTGCGAAACGACGGATTGCGTCGACAAATATCTTCTTCTCCGTGGCAAAACTTGAGAATCTTCGTCGGAGCGGCCGAATCAGTCGTGGCGCTTCACTGCTGGCTACTGCGCTTGCCATCAAACCAATTCTCACCGTTGAAGATGGCCACGTTGTTGCGCAAGAGCGGGTTCGAAGCCAGGCAGGAGCAATCAAGCGATTGGAGGAGATGGCGCTGGAGGCGACAAAG
>JBEAMN010000125.1:0-2537 GCA_041165945.1 Actinomycetota bacterium | reverse complement strand
CGAATATTCTCGGGGTTGCCGATCTCTTTCGCGTAGGCAACGGACTGCTCCACATGATCGGTATGGACATGGACCTTCCAGAAAGTGGAATCACCAACAACAAGCAGGCTCTCGCCGATGAGGACGAGATTGCTCCTAAGTATTTCGATCTGCTCAGATGGGATATTCGCAAGGTCGTACATCACCTCGTACGCGCCATCACTTTTCTGTGCGACTTGCGACCTGGTACCCACACGTTTCTGCTCTGGTAAATCTGTTAGGGATTGAGAGCCTTCATCGAGTACTGCCACCAAAGAGCGATAGATCAATTCGATTCCGTGGGCACCAGCATCAATAGTGCCGCGCGATGCTTCACTCGGTGGATTCTCTGCGCTATCGAGAGTTGAGGCGCGTGCTGCTTTCCATGCAGCGAGAGCAACTTCACCATCTCGCTTTATCTCACTCCCCCACGTGGCCACGTTGCTCACCGCATCTTTTGCTGCGCGGGCAACCGAGAGGATCGTTCCCTCTTTTGGCTCGGCTACTGCTTTCAATGCGCGTTCATGGGCGAGTGAGAATGCCTTCGGTAAGTTTTCGCGTAGACCATCGGCGAATCCACGTAAAATTTGGCTGAGCAGGACTCCAGAATTTCCTTGAGCGCCGTGAAGCGCCCCTTCCGCCGCAGCATCGGCGACCACACCAAGTTCCTCCGAGCTCTCTCGCTCGACCGCATCTGCCGCTGCTCGAATAGTTGCCTCCATATTCGATCCGGTATCGGCATCGGCGACGGGATAGAGGTTCTCGTCGTTGAGGCGTTGACGTGAGCGCGCAATTTCATCCCGCGCCCGCGCGAGCCAGGCGCGAAATGAGGCAACATCTAGCTCTCGGTGGCCCATGGTTGAGGAGGTTACCGGCTGATTAGACCGAAAAGGCGGGTCCGCGCTACCCTTCGGTGCTCGATTTTGACTACCCCATCGGAGGCGACCATGGCAGCCAAGTGCGATATCTGCGGCAAAGGCCCGCAGTTTGGAAATAGCATCTCGCACTCACACCGTCGTACCCGCCGACGTTGGAATCCCAACATTCAGCGGATTCGCACCCTTGTCAACGGCGTCACCCCGAAGCGTCAAAATGTCTGTGCCGCCTGCCTCAAGGCTGGGAAGGTCTCTCGCTAAATCTCTTTAGCCGACCTTCACCAAATCAACGACAAAAACTAGCGTCTCGTTGGCGCCTATTGGTCCTTGTGCTGTTGCACCATAACCAAGCGCCGGCGGAACAATGAGCAAACGACGTCCACCTTCGCGCATTCCGGGAATGCCATCTTGCCACCCTTTAATCACTCCAGTGAGCGGGAAACTTGCCGTCTGACCGCTGGTCCATGATGACTCAACAATTTTTCCAGTAGACCATGCCATCAAGGTGTAATGAACTGTCACCGATGCACCTGCAGTTACGGTTGCTCCTCCACCTTTAACAATATCTGCAGAGAAGAGAGTTGTTGGTGGTTGGCCTTTCGGTTTACCTAACTTTGCACCCGCGCTGGTATCACCAGTTACCTTTATATATTTAGTATCGAGATTTGCTGGAACACTGATTTTAGTAATTACCCAGACATGTTTCTTTCCAAGACGACCACAGGTAAGAGTTTGTGAACCCTCCTTTGGATCCTTGAAACCACTCTGCACGCCCATCTCGGCAGCTTTGCATGCTTTGCCCGGTGTGGGAGTGGCGACCTGCGCAGCGGGAGCAATCATGAGAACTGCACCAGCAGTTAGTGGTGTAACAATCCATTTCGATATCTTCCTCATTATCGCGCTCCCCTAGTCTCACTCAAGAATAGGAAGCCTATTGTATCGGTGCGAGTATTGCGAAAACTGACTATCCGCGCTTCTTATACCCTGCAGGGCATTTGGGATTCGTGCCCACAACTTTGCGAGTCTTTACTCCTTTGATGCAAGTGATTGATTTCGTCATTTTAATAGAAGCAGGTTTGGGGGTAGCCGCAGCTTGTTCTGTTGAAACCGAAGTAGAACCCTGATTATTTTGAATCTGAGGTTGAGGAGTTTCAACTTTCTGCGTCAACTTCACTCGAATGGTGGGGTTGGAGAAGGTAAATCCTTTGGCTGAGAAATTCAACCAACCATCTTTTTGCACCAACTCCGTAGTGGCTACCTTTTCCTTACCATCGGCTGAGGTCACAGAGATAGAAGCACTTATCGGTGCATCGGTGAAACCATAGAGACAACGTGCTACTTCTGAACGAATCTGAAGGTCGTAGGTGCCCATAAATTCATTCCCATTGGGAAGATAATGTGGCGCCGCAACCTTGTAATCAAGGGTTTGCTCCTGTTTATTAAAGACAGGTGGTCCAGCTAGGTATTGAGTTGCGTTTGTTGCAACAAAGCCACTTAAGGTTTTCGAGTTATCGTAGCAAGATTGCTCTGAACCATCGCTCTTCATGGTCTCAAATCGCCAAATTGAAGGCGCTGTTGTTGCGCGATCGCTCAAGTGCGGGAGCCAAGAAAGAAATTCTTGCATAGAGAGTGAATCTGGTGAAG